>CAYWFK010000081.1:0-10136 GCA_964457375.1 uncultured Anaerolineales bacterium | reverse complement strand
AACGTGATTACTGCAATGCGATCCGTTGCAAACGATCTTGGTCTCGCAGGTTCCCCGCCGGCAGAGTGATCAAGCCCACCCCACAAGAATAGTTTTTAACACATGATCCAAACAAACCATTGCAACTCAATGGTTTGTTTTTCGTATCTAGTAGTAAATCTCATCAAACCTGATTTTCACACCTATTCGGAGGCTTTCCAATGAGCAAAAATAAAAATGTCATCGTTTTCATTACCGTCATTCTCGCACTCACCACGCTTGCTTGCAGTTTCACCGTAAATCTCCCCTTCAAAAAAATGAATTTTGAAACCGGTCCGGTTGCGACAAAGGAAATCAATATTCCCCAACCCAAATCGTCAAAAACCGCAAACGTGAGCATTGCCTTTGGTGCCGGTAAACTCAATATCGAACGCAGCGGGAGTGAATATCTTGTCCAGGGAAGTGCAAAATACAATGTTCCCGAACTTGAACCGACGGTGACTGTCGCCGATGCCGAAAGTAAGATAACAATCGAGCAAAGTCTGAAATCAAATGGTTTCCCGAACTTTCCGGATGATTTTGTCAATGATTGGAATTTGTCTTTTGGCAATTACCCGTTGAACCTCGAAATTCAGGCAGGCGCTTATCAAGGTCATTTTGATTTTGGTGGATTGAATATCAGGAAGCTGGAAATTTCCGATGGTGTTTCCGATGTCGATCTGGATTTTTCTTCACCTGTTCAGGGGAATATCGATTCGTTCGTTTATCAAACAGGCGCTTCGAATATTAACATCAGCAATATCGCAAACGGTCACATCGTTAATATGGATTTCGAGAGCGGTGCGGGCGATTACACACTTGATTTTTCCGGCAGTCTTGAATGCGATATGAACGTCAAGATCACTACGGGTGTCAGCAACTTGACGATTATCGTTCCGGAAGATACCCATGCAATTGTGAATTTTGACGAAAGTTTAACAAGCATAAACCACAGCGACAAATGGCAAATGCATGGTGAGCAATATGAAATCTTTGGCACAGGTGCAACCATCAGGTTTGATATAACCATTGGCACAGGCAGCGTGCACCTCGAAACATCTGAAAAATAATCATCCCGATGCAATACCAAAGCAATCAGGCAGTCGCCTGATTGCTTTTTTGTCCTTGACAATCAGGAACAAACCCGATAAGATAGCAAACAATGATGGCTATGCGAATATTACTACCCAACAATCGAGGTCATTTTTATGGACAATCAATCTACCGCTCATATCACTGCTGAGACCACCCTTCCACCGGCTATCAAGGGATGGCGCTACTTCCTGATTGATCAGGGACGCTCGGAACACACCGTCAAAGCCTTTCTGGGCGATTTGAATCTACTTGTTTCCTACTTGCCGCCCAACAAAGCCATTGGAAAGATTACCACCAATGATTTGAATAACTTCCTCGATTGGATGCTCAACGAACGCGGGATTCCCTGCAGCCCGAAAACATTTGCCCGCAGAATTACATCGATTAAATCCTTTTTTCGCTGGTTGACCGAGTCTGGTGTTTTGATGATCAATCCCGCAGAAAAAGTCATCCAAAAAACAGTCATCAGCCCTCTGCCAACAGTACTCACCCCGCAGGAAGTTCAGCAAGTCCTCGATGCTGCTAACCGCTATCGCTATGCCGAAAAGCCGGATCCCCGCTACTTTACACTCGTTTCTTTGCTATTGAGCACAGGCATCAAAAAAGGGGAATGCATCAACATTAGCCCTAACCATATTCAAAGCGATGAAAACGAAAAACCTTATCTCTTCATCCGTTACCAAAACCCCCAATACCGGTACAAAGAAAGAAAAATCGATTTGCCGAATAACTGGATCGAGGCATATCAGGAATACCAGACAAAATATACCCTTTCGGACCGCCTTTTCCCTTGGTCACAGCGCCGCCTCGAATATTTACTCGAAGATCTCGGCAAAGAAGCCGGTTTGACAAAGCACGTCTCTTTCGATATGTGCCGCTGGACTTGCGCACTTCAGGATTGGCGTTCCGGTATGGAGCACAATAAAATCCGTCAAAAACTCGGTATTTCGAAAGTACAATGGCGCGAAATCAGTATGAAACTCAGAAAGCTTGATGAAGCCTGTCCCGCCGAACCGGATGAATAGAGACACTTTCCGTTAATCTTTCATTGTGTATCATCGGCTTTTCCATCAATACGGGAAAGAGGCGGTATCAACACTATCTTGACAATCCCGGCAGTATCCGCTCCAACCCGAAACTCGTCAGATAATTGATACCCTGGAATCCAGACGATTTTATTGCCTGAACAAACCAACGGAAACCTTTTTCTGGCATGCCGTGGGATTTTCTTGTTGATCATGTACTTTTTCAATGAAACCGATTTGCCATTCAGACCCAAAGGGGGAAAAACGTCTCCCGGTTTTCGGGTTCGCAAATAGAAGTTGGCAGGTTGCTCACCTGTCCCGGCCCAGGCTTGACGGGCATCACGATTCTTCCGAATTGATTGCAAAACGCCAGGAGACGGTTTGATCATTTCAAACCGCAATGACCAACCATTTTCCAGCCGAATGCTTCCCGGTATCTCACAAGGAACACTCGTATTCGTACCCATCTGGGGATACTCACTGACAACAGGTTTGATATCCCCATTCGTGAGAACGAATTCATCATCTTCGAGCCGAATCCACAGCCCCAATCCCGGTTGGTCCTGCCTCGTTCGTGTCGGACGATTGATGAATGCCAGAAGTCTGGAAACAATCTGATATCCGACATCGGACGCATCAGGTTTGAGAAACCGGATTGCTTTGAGTATCAGATGACTTTTCACACTCGGATGTAACGTTACCAAAACAGACCGCTGTATGGTCACATAGTTTCCCTGCACCTTCGCCAATGTGCTCCAAATCTTGTTGGTTTTCTGTTCAATGTAATCGTAATCATTCTTCAAAATCCGGGACATGCGCCAAATACGCTCACGAAAACGCGGCGCATATGTTTCCAGCTCCGGAATCAGTTCATGCCGTATCCTGTTCCGCAGGTAAGTTGTATCACGGTTGCTTTTGTCATAGACCGGTGTCAATTCCTTCTGACGTACATACTCGATAATTTCATCACGCCACACCCCCAGCAAGGGTCTCACCAAAGGAATGTTTTTACTCCATGGATTAGGCAGCAAACGATATTGCAGTCCTAAAAGACCTTCCAGCCCTGTACCACGCAGGAAATGCATCAAAACAGTCTCCACCTGGTCATCTGCATGATGCCCAACCGCAACTGCCTGAGCCTGATTTTTTTTGGCAACATCAAAAAGAAATCGGTAGCGCAATATTCTTGCTGCTTCTTCTATCGGGACTTTTTCTTCAGCCGCATATCGTTTGACATCCGCTTTACGGACAATACAAGGAACTTTTCTTGCCCTTGCCAGCGTGCGAACAAATTCCGCATCACTCCCGGATTCGGCCCGCAGCTGGTGATCCAGATGGCAGATGACAACCGGGCAAGACGTCTGCAAAAGCACATCCATCAAACACAGGCTATCCGGGCCACCCGAAACACCAATTATTACAGGTTTCTGTGGGAATAATTGGCACTCTTGAAGTAAAATAGTAGAGATATTATCGATAGACGTCATATTAATTCATTATAGCCGATAGCTGGTGTTTTTTATATTGATGCATTAATGCCTTGAATGATTAAGTTATTTATGCTAGACTGAATACACCACGAGACCACTAACAAGGAAGTGAGGAATGGCTGAGAAATTATTAATTGTTGATGATGACTTGGATACCTTACGTTTGATTGGATTGATGCTGGAAAGACAGGGGTATGAAATCATCGCTGCCAGCAACGGACAGCAGGCATTGAACCTGGTAAAAACCGAAATGCCGGATCTTATCATTCTGGATGTCATGATGCCGGATCTTGATGGGTATGAAGTCGCGCGCCGGTTACGTGCAGATGAAGCTACCGAAGCTATCCCGATAATCATGTTTACCGCCAAGAGTCAAATGGATGATCGGGTTACAGGCATCGAAGCCGGCGCTGATGCTTACCTGACGAAACCAACCCAACCGCGTGAACTCTTTGCCCACATCAAATCCATGCTTGCCCGAAAGCAAAAAGTCGTTTTGAAACCGACCGTCCCGCTGGTAAAACACGGGAAAATTGTCGGTGTCATTAGTACGAAAGGCGGCATGGGAGTTTCTTCTCTTGCAATTAACCTCGGCATCATCGTCCGCAAGAAAACAAACAGCGGGGTTATTGTCGCTGAATACCGCCCCGGGTATGGCGGAATTAGCATCGATTTGGGCTATACCAATCCCGAAGGATTAACCCGTTTACTGGAAAACCATAACACCCAAATCACCCTGAAGGATGTCGAGAAGGAACTTGTTTCCCACCCTAGCGGCGTAAAGCTCTTGCTTGCCTCTCCCCAACCCAAAGATGGAAAATACCTTGCGGAAGCAGAAAAATGCAAAGAAATCACAGGTCATTTGAAATCCATGGTTAAATATATTTTCCTGGATCTGGGGTCTTCGCTCAACCCGATTGCCAGCGAAGTTGTTTCACTGTGCGATCTGGTCATCATTGTTTTGGAACCGACCCCGGTATCCACACAGCTGACCAAGGAAATGATCAAAGACCTTCGTGATCTTGGCATTGGCGAAAGCAAAATGATGTTTGCACTGGTCAACCGCATTCGGTCAAGTGTTCAGCTTGGATGGTCGCAGGTTCAGGAAGAGCTGGGGCACAAAATTACCACGGTGTTCACGCCAGCGCCTGAACTTGCTTATCAGGCATCGTTGAACAACAACCCGCTGGTATTGCAACAACCTGAAAGTGTAACAGCTACGCAATTCGAAAAATTGGCAGATCATGTATTAACGCTGCTCGGATAACGACGTTTGTTCAAGAGGTTTTATTGCACCCTTCAAACTTGTCACGCAATAAAAAGGAATCGAATACTCCGGCAAACTTAGTAAACCGTATCAAGTATGCAGCAACATTAATCAAATCTGCCAGAAAAACAGTTGTACTCACCGGGGCGGGGATTTCAACGCCATCCGGCATACCTGATTTTCGCTCGGCCGATAGCGGAATTTGGAATCAATTCTCGCCGATGGAGGTAGCCTCGCTCTCGGTTTTCAGAATCAACCCGGTAAAATTTTTTACCTGGCTAAGACCGCTGGCTACGCGTATGTACTTCGCCGAACCGAACCCGGCTCATTTGGCTTTTGCTGCTTTGGAGAAGCAAGAGTTTGTTCATACCATCATCACGCAAAATATCGATACCTTGCACTCCAAAGCAGGATCGTCCAATGTCCTCGAAGTGCATGGAACACTTAACTCCCTTACCTGTTCCAGCTGTTACCGAAAGTTTTCTGCCGGAAAGATTATCCAGCCATATCTGGAATTTGGTGAAATGCCGCTTTGCCCTGTATGTGGTCATATTCTGAAGCCCGATGTAATTCTGTTCGAAGAGCAGCTTCCTTATCGCACATGGCTTGAAGCAAAAAGAATCTCTCAAACCTGCGATTTGATGATCGTCGCCGGATCTTCTCTGACAGTTACACCAGTCGCAGGACTTCCATTAATGGCAATCGAGCACAACGCGAACCTAATCATCATCAATCATGCAGCTACATACCTCGATGAAAGAGCAGCAGTCACCTTTTCGGGGAACGTGACTGAAATCGTCCCGAAAATTGCGAAAGAAGTCCTGACAAACTATGGATAACACCAACCACACCATCAGACAATACCAAAAACTCATCGAAATCTCACAAGACCTGGCATCGACTCTGGACCTGGATTTGTTGCTGGACAAAATCGTCCATGCAGCTGCTGATATTTGTGATGCCGAAGCCGCTTCGATATTGCTGTTTGACAACACCAACAAAATTCTGTTTTTCCAGGCTGCCACGAACATCGACAAACCCCTGATGAAAGGTCTGGTCGTCCCGGTCAACCAAAGCATTGCCGGTTGGGTCGTCCAAAACCAGAAACCGATCATCATCGACGATACAAGCAAGGTCGATCGCCATTTCACGAAAATCGCCCAAACCACACAAATGGATACACATTCCCTGCTCGCGTCACCGATGATCTCCAAAAACCGCCTGGTCGGCGTTCTTGAAACGATCAACAAAAAAACAGGGAATTTCAATCAAAATGACATTGATATTCTGATGACCCTGAGTGCACAAGCAGCTGTCGCAATCGAAACATCCTGGCTGTTCCAGCAATCCGACCTGATATCGGAATTTGTTCATGAGCTTCGCACCCCTCTCGCATCAATTAATACTGCCGCCCACCTGCTCACGAAGAATGCAATCACCAAAGAGCAGGAACAACAAATGGTCGAGATCATTTATTCAGAAACCAAGCGCCTCTCGAAAATGGCAACGGATTTTCTGGATATCGCACGAATGGAATCAGGCAGAGTGCAGTTTACCAAACAGCGCTTTGCGGTTCATGATCTGCTTCAGGAATGTATCGACCTTGTTGGAAGTCAGGCAAAAAGTAATCAAATTACACTAAAATCATCTTTGACGCGGGCGGAATTGATCATCGAAGGAGATCACGACAAAATCAAGCAGGTTTTTCTGAACTTGTTAAGTAACGCCCTGAAATATAATCAACCCGGGGGAAGTGTAACCATCCAAACAAAACGGAAAGAGAATAAGGCAATAATATCCGTCACAGATACGGGCCCCGGTATCCCCAAAGAATACCTTCAGCACATTTTCAACAAGTTTTTCCGGGTTCCCGGTTTGGAAGCCTATGCGCAAGGCACAGGTCTGGGGTTATCCATTGTCAAACGCATTGTCGAAAGCCACCGCGGCACAATCAAAGTCAGGAGCACGGTTGGGAAAGGCAGTACATTCACCATCCAGCTGCCACTTTCCGGCGAGTAATCTCCCCCACATCCTGTTTTGCTGAAGAAACGGCAAAACAAATCTTATGGTTCCAGCAGGATTTTCAGTGTGCCCGGAATTGCTGCTTTTTCGAAAGCAATGCTACCGTCTTTCAATGGATACCTTCCATCAATCAAATTCCGGGTATCGATCAAAGATTGATTCAGGAGATTTAATGCCGGCGGGAAAGGCCCGCACCGCGAACCGACCAGGGTTATCTCGTCGACAACAAACTCCGATAAATTAATTGTCGTATTTCCCTGATAGGTGCTCTTCAGGACAAGCGTTCCCCTCGGGCGAAGTGCCTTTTTTGCCAGCAGCAACCCACCGGCAGAGCCGCTTGTATCGATGACGATATCTGCCATACGCGGCATAACATCATCTACTGAAATCGTATGGATCCCTTTTTCGGCCAACAACTTTTTTGGGCGCTCCCGTCTGACCACAACTTTCAGGTCGCAGCCTATTAACACAATACTATACGCAACCAGCAGCCCAAGTCTGCCGGAACCGATTAATACCACCCTGTCTGCCGGCCGAATGTTGACCTGCTGTTGAATCTCCAATACAGCCGCGAGCGGCTCCGTGAAAACAGCAGCATCATTGGGAACATTTGGGGGAACAATATGCAAGTTCTCGATCGGCAAAGTACAGTACTCTGCAAAAGCACCATCCCGACGAATAATCCCTAACACCGTTCGGTTGATGCAATGTGTCGTCCTCCCTGCTTTGCACTCCGAACAAACACCACAAAAAGCGTTGATTTCACCGACAATCCGCTTTCCGACCCACGAGGGTTCGTCCGGTGCACTGACGACCATACCTACAAATTCATGTCCCAAGACGCCCTGGTATGGATAGTACCCCTTGACCAGCTCCAAATCCGTACTGCAAATTCCGGCCAACAATATTTTAATTAGCGCTTCGCCGTGAGGGGGTTCAGGTACGGGGAGATCATCCCGAAAAGTCAGCTTACCTTCTTCGAGCCACAAACCTTTCATGTATTTTTTCATGATGACAACGGTCCTGGTTTTTGCGTATTCAAATCCAATTCGGTGTTCCGGGCAAACATGTTCGATGAAATTGTCGGGAGTACCTGTTCAGGTTTTCGCACCACCGAATCATCTTGCGTAATGACTCCCGATAGTATTTTCCCGCTTATTTCTCAATCACGAGCGTATTTTCATCATCGTCCCAGACTGAATTCACTTTGGTAACCTGATAAACAGTAAAGGGCTGTTCTTGCCCGGGTACAGTTGCATTGTCGACAACATCCATCTCTGTGTAATCTTTGATTTCTTCTGCAACAGCCGGCCCGATATAAAGTTTGTTGGGTCTTGCCATCATCTGCAAACGATGGGCAGTATTTACCGTATCCCCGAAAACATTCAACTCGGCCCTTTCGTTCGAGCCGACATAACCACCGACAATTTGCCCTGAAGTTACCCCGACACCAACGACAACGGATTCGTTCCGGTAAATTTCATGGCTGTTTATCTTTTCCAAGATGCCCAATCCGGCGCGAACCGCTCGTTCGTTCAGCCTGTTTTGATTATCGCGATGCAGCCCGAACACTGCCAAAATACCATCCCCCTGATATTTGACCACGCCGCCCCACTTGAAGATTGTTTCAGTAACATCCTGATAAAACTGACTGATAATATTACTGAGTACTTCCGGGTCGACAATCTCCGCCTTTTGGGTTGAATCCTTGATATCCACAATCATCACGGTCACAACCCGTTTCTCCAGCTGAGGCAAAGCGCCGGTTTTCTGATAATCCCCGAATACAATATCAACTTCCTCAGGCGAAAGAAACCGGGAAAACACTTGCCGCATTTTCTGCTCATCCCTGATTTGCTCGATTAGTTTCGCCCGCTGAATGGTTAGTGCAGCCTGATGGCTGATTGCAACCGCCAGTTCCAGATCTCTCTTGTCGAAAGGTCGGGAATCGGGCTGGGTTTTATACATGTAAATCAAGGCGATGACATCTTCCCCCGCCAGCACAGGTACGCACATTGCAGAACGGATACGCATCAATGCCGCACTATCGCTGACTTTCCGCATTTCGTTGGTGTCCAAATCCGGGATGACAGTCGTCGTTTTCTTCTGGATAGTCGCTTTGGCAATTGAAACGGGAAAACCAAGGTTACCGATGCTCTCGAAATCTTCCGCCAGAATGACTTCCCCCTTGTCAGCTCCCATTGCCTGCTTCATCAGGCTTGCTACCTTTTGCAACGCTGTATCGATATCAACAACCGTATTAAGCTGATAAGAAATCTCATACATCAATACTGCATTTTGATCCAAAGATTCCAGCAATACTTCCCGGGTTAATTCCCGTGTACCGATATATCCCAATGAATATTCATTCGTATTGCGGAAAGTGATATAAAGTACCGAGCCGCCAATCCGAATGACATCCCCCGATTCGAGCCGATAAGGTCTGGTCAGACGTTCACGATTGACATAAGTACCATTGGTACTCCCCATATCATAAATCATGATTGTTTCAGTCGAATCGTCATAATGAATCACAGCGTGCAATCTCGAAGCTGACACATCCGGCACGACAATATCATTATCGGGTTTTCGCCCAATAGTATTTCTTCCCGCTTTCAAGACATATTCTTCCGGTACGCCGCCGGAAGTCCGAATTGTGAGAATCCACATATTTTCGCTCATCTTGCTCCTCTGCGTCCGAATTGCCGTTCAAGCAAATCTACTGACAAATGAATCATCGTTGGACGACCATGCGGACAAGTACGCGGTGATTGACAATTTTGTAAATCATTCAACAATTTTAGTTGCTCGTCTTTTGAAAGAACCTGACCACCTTTCACTGCTGCCCGCTTGCAAATCCTGGCAACAATTTTCGCTTCGATTTCATCTTCCAGCGGTGTCTCATCCCCCTCGAAATCATCCACCAAAACGCGTACCGCAGCTGCCGGATCCATCCCTGTCAATATACTTGGAACCGCTCTGATGATGAAAGTACTTTTCCCAAAGGATTCTATATCAAACCCCAAGGTTCGCATCACAGGCAATTGTTCTTCGACCAACGTTGTTTCAGAAGCGGATAATTCTATTGTAACAGGTTGTAATAGCCGTTGGGAGGGTATTTCGTCATTTCTTTGGGATATAAACTTCTCGAAAAGGATTCTTTCATGCGCAGCGTGTTGGTCCACAAGATACAAACCGTCAGGTCCTTCGGCAACGATA
>CAYWFK010000080.1:0-10371 GCA_964457375.1 uncultured Anaerolineales bacterium | reverse complement strand
AAGAGATGAAGAACGTACAAATGTATGTCCTTTTGACTCGAAAAATTCGACAAAGGATTTTCTGATTTCATTCCCGCTGATAGGTGATTGGGTCATAACTTCTCCAGCTTATTCGATGTGTAGGTATTGAGTGTATTCTACCGCATGATGGCAAGGGGTCAAAGATTGAATTCCCTGCATGGTTTTAACTGATTGAGATATAATCCTGTACTATGGTGCATGATATGAAAAACCGATATTTATATTTTACAGTTTTTTCATCCGGAATGACAACATTGGCAATTGAATTTGCTGCATCCAGGCTGTTGGGGAGCGTATTCGGAACCAGCAATCTTGTTTGGGCGAGTATCATTGGCTTGATTTTAATCTATTTGACGATGGGATATTTCATCGGGGGGAAACTGGCCGATAAGAATCCAACATATGACGCCTTTTTTCGGCTGATTGCCTGGGGGGCATTCACAGCCGGCATCATTCCTTTCCTGTCGAGACCGGTTTTGATGATGGCAGCCAATGCTTTCGATACCCTTTCGCTTGGGGTGCTGTTTGGGGCGTTCGTTTCCGTTCTTGTTCTTTTTATTGTGCCGGTTACTTTGCTGGGAATGGTTTCCCCTTTTGCGATCCGTCTGGCAATTCAGGATGCGGAGAAAGCCGGTGAAGTTTCCGGCAAGATTTACGCAATATCTACGCTCGGGTCGTTTATCGGAACGTTTCTGCCGGTTTTGTTGCTCATTCCTTTGATTGGAACCCGGAATACTTTTGTCGTTTTCAGTAGTTATCTTGTTTTGGTTGCAATTGTCGGGTTGGTTCTGGCAAAGGGGGTGAAGTCTGGGCTGGTATACCTTTGGATGCTTTTCGTGCTTGCCGGGTTGGCTGTTTTATGGGGGAGTGGGGCAATCAAGAAAACCAGCGGGCAGATATACGAAACGGAATCCGCTTATAATTATATCCAGGTGCTGGAAAGAAACGGATATCGGTTGTTAAGGCTGAATGACGGGCAAGGTGTTCATTCGGAGTATCATCCGGATATTCTGGCTTTTTATGGACCGTGGATGCAGGTTTTATCCGCACCCTTTTTCAATAACGCCCCGTATTCAGCCGGTCAGGTTGAAAGAATTGCCATCGTCGGATTAGCCGCCGGCACGTTTGCCCGACAAGCTACGGCGGTTTTTGGCGATGTTCCCATTGACGGGTACGAAATCGACCGGAAAATCATCGAGGTTGGCAGAAAATATTTCGACATGACTATGCCAAATCTGCATGCTTACGCTGTCGACGGGCGTTGGGGGCTGGCTCACAGCGATCACCGATATTCGATTGTTTTTGTTGATGCTTACCGCCCTCCGTATATTCCATGGCATTTAACAACACGAGAATATTTCCGGATTGTGAAAGAACATTTGCTGGATGATGGTGTGCTGGTTATCAATGTTGGCAGGGCGGAAAATGACAGGCGGATGATCAACGCACTTGTGGCGACGATTGATACAGTTTACCCGTCGGTCTACGTGATGGACATACCGAATACGTTCAACAGTATCATCTATGCAACGGCGCAGGAAACCAGCAAAGTGGACTTGTTTAATAATTATGTTTCTCTCCGCAATACGGGCTCAGCAAATCCGCTATTGCTGGAAGCAATTGAAAGGACAATTGTGAATTTGAAGGACACACCATCCGCAGGGATCGTTTTCACTGATGATCGTGCACCGGTGGAATGGATTACCAATAGTATGGTCTTGCGGTTCGTATTGTCCGGTGATGTCGAGGAGTTACAATAAGCACAGAACAGGAGTATTTCGTCAAATGTTGAAAGCGATGCGCAAAGCCGTTTATTGGGTCGTTACTATACTGACACCGATTGTTATTGTTTTATTGATCGTTCGATTGTTATTAACCCCTGTTTTCATACAAATTGAATACCGGATGCCCTATTTCCCGAAAGATTCTTATGGATTTACCATGGATGAGAGATTGTACTGGAGTAACGTTTCCAGGCAATATTTGCTGAACAAGGACGGGATTGAATTTTTGTCAAAGCAGGAACTCCCGGAAGACAAGCCATTGTATAATGCGCGTGAATTGCGTCATATGGAGGATGTCAAACAAGTTGTCAAATGGTCGATGAGGGTGCTGGTCGTTTCTGCTGTCACACTGCTTGTCATTGGGATGTGGGCTGGTTCGACAAAGCAAACGAAGACATTTCTTATGGCTTTGAAGAAAGGGGCATGGTTGACGATTGGCTTGATTGTCATGATCTTCGCTTTTATTGCATTGAGTTTCGATACATTTTTTATTGAATTCCACCGGGTATTTTTCGAGGAGAAAACCTGGTTGTTCCTGTACTCCGATACGTTGATTCGTTTGTTCCCGGAAAGGTTCTGGATGGATGCGTTTGTCGCTATTAGTGTTTTGTCGATATTAATTGCCGGTGCCTTGTTGTTTACGGTAAACCGCAAACTGCGGAAAGTATAGTGTCCTAGTTTCCTGGTTCCCTGTGCGGATGTTCGATTAATAAAGAAAAAGGAGCGTCGAAACGCTCCTTTTTTATTTGCAGGATTTTGATAATTATCAAACAAAACGGCAAACGCGCTGTGTTTATGCCCCGAATTTTTTGATTTTTTGAGCGTGTGCCAAAGCCAAGGGCATGGTATCGAGCGCCGGGAAAGTCCCCAAAGATCCACTGGCACAAGCCCTTTCGCCAAATTGTGATTGCCTGTCCGGCAGATGGGTTTCAGGCGCCCAAAGCAAGAATGGGACGGGATGCCAGGAATGGGATTTTAGTTTGCATGGGGTCGAATGGTCGCCGGTGATAATCAAAACATCCGGTTTCAAATCGAGCAGTGCGGGCAATGCCTTGTCGACACTTTCGATGACATGAACTTTCCCGTCAAAATTGCCGTCTTCGCCTTTGCTGTCGGTTTTTTTAATGTGAACGAAGAAAAAGTCATATTCGTCCCAATGCTTTTTCACGGTGTTAAATTCATCCATGGGGGCGTCACCGCTGAATTGAATGACATTCATCCCTACGAGTTTGGCAACGCCACGGTACATCGGGTAAACTGCGACACAAGCAGCCTTCAATCCATATGCGTCAGTATAGGAGGGGAGACCGGGGTCTGTTGCAAATCCGCGTAATGTGATCCCGTTGGCTTTCGGTTCATCCTTGATGACTTTTCGTGCCTCGGCAATCCATCGATTAAACAGTTCTGCTGTGGCTTCCGCCTCTTTGCAAGTTGCTTTGACTGGAAGGGGCGGGACGCCGGTTGCCTGGGGGTCACTGTCGTTCAGGTGGTAATCCAGATTTGCGCCGCGCATGACGATTGCAAAGCGGTATTCCTTGACTTGTTCGACTTCTACTGTTACGCCGGGAATCTGAACTTGCTGGAGTTTTTTGACGATGGGCAACGATTCTTCGCTGGGGATTCTGCCTGCTCTGCGATCGATGATGATACCGTTTTCGTCCAATGTGCAAAAATTACCACGTGCGGCGACATCACCGGCGTTGACTTTCAACCCGACACCTGCGGCGGATAATGCACCACGCCCGATATTGTAGGTAAGCGGATCGTAGCCGAATAATGCCAAATGTGCCGGACCTGAGCCGGGGGTTATACCGGGGCGAATAGGAATGGTTTGTCCCAGCAGCCCTTCTTTTGCCAGATTGTCCATCACCGGTGTATTTGCGGTTTCGAGTTCGGTTTTCCCGCCGGCTTCCATCGGGAGGCCGCCAAGCCCGTCCATAATCAGCAGAACGATTTTCTTGTCGTTCTTTGTCAATAGTGGAGGAATATAATCGAATGGCATGTTATTCACTTCCTTAATTTAGATAAATTTGCAAGAATATCCCCGTGTTCGATATGATCTCGCACGGGGTAATTGATGTTCTTGATCGGGGGCTTGCTGAGATTAGCGAATTGCTTCTTCGGTTTCCTTGTCGAAGATATGCATCTTTGCCATGTTGAAGCTAACCTGAACGGTGTTCCCCATTTTCAGGCTCGACCGCGGGTCGACGCGGGCTACAAAACTGGTTTTGCCGCTTTTGAGGTAGAGGAAGATTTCGTTACCCATAAGCTCCGTAACTTCGATCTTGCCTTCCACAAGTTCGGAGATGATCCCCGGAGACTTGTAAACGGGGTCATGAATGTCTTCCGGTCGAATACCAAAGACAACCGGTTTCCCGACATACGGCATGTATGTTTCGATCCGGTCTTCCGGTACTTTGACGCTGAAGCGTTCCGTATCCACATAAATCTTATTGCCGTCTTTGCGGAGTGTGGCATCAAAGAAGTTCATCGCAGGAGATCCGATGAAACCGGCAACGAAAAGGTTGCGGGGATTGTCATACAAATTCTGCGGCGTATCGATTTGTTGAAGTACGCCAAGATTGATGACGGCAATCCTGCTAGCCATGGTCATAGCTTCTACCTGGTCGTGGGTTACGTAGATGAATGTTGTTTGCAGGCGTTGGTGCAGTTTGGTGATTTCTGCACGGGTTTGCACGCGAAGTTTCGCATCCAGGTTGGAAAGCGGTTCGTCAAAGAGAAAGACTTTTGGTTCACGTACGATTGCACGCCCAACGGCTACTCTTTGCCTTTGCCCGCCGGATAGCTGCCTCGGTTTGCGGTCCAACAGTTTTTCGATACCCAAAATCTTTGCTGCTTCTTCCACTCTGCGTTTGATTTCCGGTTTCGGATACTTGCGCAGTTTCAGCCCGAATGCCATATTATCGTAAACGGACATATGAGGATAAAGAGCGTAGGATTGGAATACCATTGCGATGTCTCTGTCTTTTGGGGCGACATCATTGACGATATTCCCGTCAATCAGAATGTTTCCGCTTGTGATGTCTTCGAGCCCAGCAAGAAGACGAAGCGCAGTCGATTTGCCGCAGCCGGATGGACCGACCAGCACCAGGAATTCTTTATCCTTGATTTCGATGCTGAGGTCATTAACAGCTACAACATCCCCAAAACGTTTTGTTACGTGGTCGTACATTACACTTGCCATTAGTCTTTCTCCTTTCGTCGCATGTATAGTGGCTCAATTATAACTTAAAACTGTCGTGCCTTGACAGGATTTGGGCGGGGAATTTGAACTTTTCTCCCTTGCAAGATGACCTTTCGCATTATAGAATGGGGCTATGAAGAAAAAAGGTACCGTTACACCCATCAGACAACAATATTTATCGATAAAAAATCAATATCCGGATACGATATTGTTTTTTCGGTTAGGGGATTTTTATGAAACCTTCGATCATGATGCCGAGGTGATATCCGGTGAGCTTGATATTGTCTTGACATCACGAAATGTCGGAAAAGGTGTACGTGTCCCCATGGCGGGAATCCCGCATCATGCTGCTGAAAACTACCTCTCGCGGTTGATAAACAAGGGATACCATGTAGCAATTTGTGAACAGGTCAGCGACCAACCGGTGAACGGGCTGATGCCCCGGGACGTGGTCAGAATCGTTACCCCCGGTACGGTCATCGAACCGGGTTTGCTCCCCGGAGACGCCAACAATTATCTGGCTGCACTTGTCGTGGAAGAAACACGCGCTGGCATTTCGTATGCTGATATTACGACCGGTGAGTTTTATACTACGGAAATCAGTGACCAGGATGTCTGGGGGCTTGTCAGTGCCGAGTTAATTCGTTTGAAGCCTGCGGAGATTTTGCTCCCGGAAACCATAAGCGATGACAGCCGGATTACAGGGCATCTTACCCGTTTGCCACCATGGCGGTTCGAATATGCCCGGTGTGAAAATGCACTGCAAAACGTTTTCGAAGTCGCTTCTTTGGATGGTTTTGGTGTCAAAGGCAAACCTTTGGCAATCAGGGCGGCCGGAGCGTTAATCGACTATTTGAAAGAAACCCAGCCGGATGCGGTAAAACTTCTTGACGGATTAAGTACATATCAGTTATCCGAGTTCATGAACCTTGACTCGGCAACAAGGCGTAACCTGGAACTTACCGAGACAATCCGCGATGGAGATGTTCACGGATCGTTGTTAGGTGTTTTGGACAAATCGATGAGTCCAATGGGAAAGCGGCTGTTGCGGCAATGGGTCAGCAAACCTCTGCTTGATCCGGAAAGTATTCGCGAGCGGCAGAACGGGGTCGGATACTTTGTCGAACATGGACTATTGCGCGCAGAATTGCGGAGTGCGTTGAAAAAGTTGAACGACCTGGAAAGGTTGTCTAACCGGATTCAGAGCCAAACAGCGCATCCGCGTGATCTTGTCGCAATGAGGAGCACACTCCGGTTATTGCCGGAAATTAACACGCTGCTGGAAAACACGCCGGATTTTTTCAATGGCAAGGAGGTTCTTTCCAAATGTGGTACTGAACTGGACCTTCTGGAAGTTGCGATAACGGATGATCCTCCGGCTGTATTAGGCAATACCGGCATTATTCGTCCGGGGTTTTCCTCCGAACTTGATCAGGTCATTGAATCCTCGAGGCATGCCCGTGAATGGATGGCTAATCTGGAGGGAATTGAAAGGGAACGAACGGGCATAAAAACCCTTAAAGTCGGTTACAACAAAGTGTTCGGGTATTATATTGAAGTTACGAGAGCGAATTCGAGCCTTGTACCGGATGAGTATATCCGCAAGCAGACGCTGGTGAATGCTGAGCGTTACATCACCCCGGAAATGAAAGAATATGAAGCGCTGGTGCTCAATGCAGAAGAACAAATCAAGGAACTCGAAAGACGTTTGTTCCGGGAAGTTTGCCGTACATTATCCGGGTCTATTCGCAAACTTTTGAAAGCATCACGTGTTCTTGCCGTATTGGATGTGCTTTTGTCGCTGGCAGAAACAGCGGCTTCGAACGGGTACACCAAACCGGAAGTGGTCGCAGAGCCGGTGCTGGAAATCAAACAAGGCAGGCATCCTGTTGTCGAGCAAATGCTTGACGGCAAGCGGTTTGTACCGAACGATGCGGTATTCGAAGATGGCGAGATAGTGCGGATTATTACCGGACCCAATATGTCGGGGAAGTCCACTTTCCTTCGTCAGGTGGCTTTGATCGTGCTGATGGCACAAATGGGGAGTTTCATCCCGGCTTCTTCTGCACGAATTGGTATCGTCGACAGGATATTTACCAGAATTGGGGCTCAGGACGAAATCCACGCCGGGCAATCGACCTTTATGGTCGAAATGCTGGAAACAGCCAATATTTTGCATCACGCAACTACCCGAAGTTTGCTCATTCTTGATGAGATTGGGCGTGGTACGAGTACTTATGACGGCGTTTCGATTGCATGGGCGGTAGTAGAGTTTATTCACAATCACCCAAAATTGCGTGCGAAAACCTTGTTTGCCACACATTATCATGAGCTGACTCAATTGGCAGAGATTTTACCTGGTGTGAGAAATTACAATGTTGCGGTGAGCGAAGCGGACGAAAAGGTGGTTTTCTTGCGAAAAATCGTTGCAGGAAGTGCTGACAAGTCATACGGGATTCATGTGGCACAACTTGCCGGATTACCCCGACCGGTGATACAGCGTGCTGATGAAATCCTTAAGCAGCTTGAGGCTTCTTCCGGGCGGGCAATCAACATCGATGCACACGTACCCCAGCAGATGAAACTGTTTCCCGATACAAACCCATTGCTGGATGAAATTGAAGAGGTCGATTTGAATGCTCTCACTCCCATAGAAGCATTGAATAAACTTTACGAATGGAAGAAGAAATATTCGTCCGGGAAATAACACCGACAGACCCGAAACATACCGGGAATATATCGTTCAGGCAGGTTATCGACCTGCCTGGGTTTGTTAAGGGGGATTGTGGGTCTCTCAACTTGTGCATTTAGAAATAATCCGCTACAATAATAATGACAATCCGACTTGACCGGTTGAGGTAACTCCTGTTTTTATGAGGAAAATACGGGAGTTATTGGGTGTTTTAATGATAGCAAAATGGATTAAGGGCTAATTGTGCTGAAAAAAATTGTTTTGATAGGTGTTTTTTTTCTCGTCGTCATGGCTGGCGCACGTATTTTGTTCAGCCATGATGATGGCAGCGCGAGCCCTGTCTTTCAGGAATCGGAAAGTTATGAGGTCGATCCGAGATTTAGAGAATTTTATCAGCACCTGGGGGGAGAGCCTATGCTGGGGAAGGCAATCTCACCGAAGTTTACTGACAAATCCGGTAAGGAGTATCAATACGTTTTATCGGCGTTGATGATTTATGACCACAGGGGCTCCAGCGGACCGAAATTCATGCTGGCACCAATTGGCAGAGACTTGAATGTCGAGAAGCCTTCGCGCCCTGCCCCCAAGGACAAGTCCCGTCTTTATCGGAATGGTCATTATATCTATGGCCCATTTGGGCAGGTTTTCGATAGTTTGGGCGGAGAGGCTATTGTCGGGGAACCTCTCTCCGATCCGATTTATGATCCTTCCCGACAAATCACGATTCAATATTTCGAAAATTTGGGTTTTTACATCAAGGGGAGTGATTCGTCAGATCAGGTCAGATTGTTGTATTACGGGTTATGGAAATGCGGTAAGACGTGTTCTTATCATCCTCAAAAATCAGAAGGGAACGTCGATCTGTATTTGAACAATGAAATCAGTTTTGAGAATTATGCAAAATTCCTTACCCGAAAGATTACCGGGAAACAGTTAACAGATGTTCAGAAAGGGTTGGATGGCCGTCTGGAGCAAGTTTTTGAGAATCTGGTTCTTGTTGCGGATCCGCTTGTTCCCGGAAAAATAACGTTGCGGCCACTGACTTCTATTCTTGGGTATCCACACGACCCTTTACAAAAGCATGAACCCGTAAATGACGCGGAAGGGTTCTTCTGGCCAATCGAAGGGGATTTGGGATATCAGGTGCGGGATTTGTTGCTTGATTTTGTCGAGCCGTATGGGGGCAGGAAGTTTTCAGGGGCGCCAATCACGAACCTGAAAGGTTTGAAACCCGGCATCGAGAGACAATGTTTCGAAAACATATGCCTTGAATATTCCCCGTTTTCGTTTACCGGTAAAGTCTGGCTGTCACAACTGGGGAAGGAATATTTTGAGAAATATTACCAAAACAAGGGCAGGCATACGGTTTTCATCCCTTTGGTGGTAAATCAGGAGCAGGTAAGCGAGCAAAGCTCAGCCGAATTACAAAATACTTCCGGCGATAGTAACGCATTGACGATTTATACCTGGGCGGCGCAAACGCTGGTTTCATCCGGCAAGCAGCAAGTCATAGGAATTGGCGTTTACCGGAATGGCAGGCCTGTGCAGGATGTCGATGTTCACATTATTGTTGATTTGCCTGACGGAAGCCGGGATGATTATTACCCCGGTGGAACGGAAGATGACGGACGAATATTCGTCCCGCTGAAACCTATCTCGGCACCTAACGGAACGAGAATCGTTTATCATGCTTGCGTATTCGCAGATGGAACCGACAGTATTTGTACGGCGGACGATTTCATAATTTGGGGAAAGTAATCACTGATAAAAGTGTTATTTTAACCCTTCGCCCCAAATTGTTACGGTTTCAATCGGTTGTCCCAAACTATAGACGGTCATGGAAAAAGGGACTTCCTTTGTGTTTTCATCGATGTTCTCGATGGTAAGCTTTCTGTATCCGACCGGATTTTCATCATGATCGTATGCGAAAACGGCAAGTTGTACTTTTGCGGGGTTTTCTGCATCTTTGGGGAGAACCACCCGCCCGGTTACAACCGCTGCCATCCCGTCCGATGAAATCGTTTGAGTTATTTCTGTTTCAACCGGGATGTAACGCGTATCTTCCGGGTCTACCGGTAACGCGGTTTGCAGTTCGATGTTCATCGCATCGATCTTTCCTGTAACATCGTGAAAATGAGCGACAAGCGGGAAGGATTTTGCTGGTGGAAGGATGTTCACCGGAGATGAAGCAATCACTTTGTAATTCTTTTTGTTCGCATCGTCGAAGAGTAATGCTTGTAAAGTGATGTTATCGACCTTTTCGGAAAACGTGTTTTTTACTGTGAAGAAACAAATAATCCCCGGTTCACTTGTTTTGTAGCAAGTACGTTTTTGTATCGATAAAGGTAAAGGTGTCGGTGATGGAATGCTTTTCTGAATAACATCACCCATTGGTATGGTTAAGGTGATACCAATAGAGAGCAATTTCGGGTTGATATCAGGGTTTGCCTGAATGAGTTTATGTAGATCGACCCCAAAATGTTCTGCGATACCGATAAATGTGTCGTTTTGTTTCACGGTGTAAATTACTGGTGTCGGCGTTGGTGTGAGGCGCCTGTCTTTTCCAATCGACAACAGGGAAAGTGTTGCCGTTGCCGCCGTTTTCCCGGGGCGGGACTTGCCTGAAATTGGCGCGAACGTGGCAGACGGGGTCGGCGGAGATAGATCGA
>CAYWFK010000079.1:0-10547 GCA_964457375.1 uncultured Anaerolineales bacterium | reverse complement strand
GGGTTGAAAGCCTGAATCTCGCGTTCCCGCTCAACGACAAGACGCAGGGCAACGGACTGCACCCGTCCGGCGGACAACCGCCCGCGGACTTTTCGCCACAGCAGAGGGCTGAGATTGTACCCCACCAAACGATCGAGAATCCGCCTGGCTTGCTGGGCATTCACCCGTTCCATGTCGATTGTTCTCGGCTGGTCGAAAGCAGCCTGAATAGCCGGCCTGGTGATTTCATGGAAAACAACACGCTTGACAATTTGCGGATCCATTTCCGTCGCTTCGAGCAAATGCCAGGCAATTGCCTCACCTTCGCGGTCAGGGTCTGTTGCCAAATAGATTTCTTTGGAGGTCTTTACCAGTTCCTTGAGTTCCTTGACGACCTTTCGCTTTTCGTTAGGTACACGGTACTTGGGCTGAAAGTTATTCTCGACATCCACAGAAAGTTGCGATCGTAACAAATCGCGCACATGTCCGACAGATGCCTTAACTTTAAACTCCTTGTCAAGAAAACGCTTGATCGTTCGTGCTTTTGCGGGGGACTCAACGATAACCAGTTTTCCTTCACGTTTCGGTTGTTTCCGTTTTCGTTTCTGAACATTTTCGGGAGGTTTCATCCCGTCATGCGCCGGAATGCGTCCCATCCGAAACATCTTCGTACCGCAAACAGAACAAACCCCCTTCACTGCGGGTGCTCCGGTTGCCGTAAAAACCGCCTGGGGATCTTTGATCTCCCGTTTCATTTTGCATTTTACACAATACCCTTCCAAGAAACTGCCTCCTAACCTTAAATGTAGTCCTGATTGTCCGTTTTCAACCGGTTGACAATCTGACGTACTTTCTGAGCCTGGTCTTTCCTGCAAATCAATAAAACATCATCCGTATCCACCACCACCAAATCGTCCACACCAATGGTAACGATAAGCCGGTGCTGACGGTTGACATAAACCAGGGAATCTTCCGTATCCAAACCAACGTGCTCGCCGCCCATGATAATATTGCCATGTTCATCCGATGGCAGCACATCGAAAAGGGCATCCCAGCTGCCCACATCACTCCATCCCAAATCTCTCGCCGGGATCACTGCTACCTGCGTAGCACCTTCCATAATGCCATAATCAATCGTTTCCGGGTCAATCGTCCACCAGATTTCATCCAGCATGGAAGCACGTTTTTCTGTACCCCAGGCACCGGCAATTTGATTCAACTTTTCTGCCAAATCAGGCATTTGACGGGAAAACTCTTCCAGGATTCTATCCACCCGCCAAAAGAACATGCCGGAATTCCAGGCGAAATGACCGTCACTCAACAACTTTTTGGCTTTGTTTTCATCCGGTTTTTCCAGAAAACGCTCTACCTGATAGGCATGCAATCCCTGAAAAACGCCAATCCGCTCCCCTTGCTGGATATAACCATAACCGGTAGCCGGATGAGTGGGGGAAATACCCAGAGTAACCAAATAGCCATCCTGCGCCACAAGATAAGAAGCTTTGAGAAACTCGGTAAATTTCTCTTCATTTTGAATGACATGATCCGCAGTCAAAACCGCCATTGTGGCATCCGGGTCGCGATGCTTCAAGGCAACCGCAGCAAGCCCGACAACCGGAGCCGTACCGCGTGGTAATGGTTCAAGAATGAAGTTCTCCTTTGGCAGCTCCGGGCATTGTTTGCGCAGTTCATCACACTGATCCGCGACAGTAACAATCAAAATTCGGTCCGGTGGGAAAACACTACGCAGACGACGTACAGCCGTCTGAAACAACGTACTTTCGTCAACAAGCCGAAGCATTTGTTTGGGTTTTGTTTTCCGTGAAAGCGGCCATAAACGCGTTCCTCCCCCTCCCGCCATAATGACCGCATAATAATTTTCACCTGTCACAATCACCTCCTGTTGTCCATCCGGTCATCCGGTTTGCACAACGGTTTTTCATTCTTCGCATCATCAATAACTCGCTTCTTCATCCCGTAACACAACATAACGCATACCACCGACCTGCCGCACCATCCCTTTCAGTTCCATCATCGCCAACGCCGAAGAAACTTCATCAATTGATAAATCGGTTTTCACCATAATTTCATCGATGTGCATCGGTTCATGATTCAGCAGGTCATAAAGTTGCGCTTCGGCAGCATTTCCGGGCAACACTGTGCAGGCAATTTGTTGTTCGGCAATCATCGTCATATCCAACACATCCAGAACGTCCTTTGGCTGCAACAACGGACGCGCCCCCTGCTGAATCAAGGCATTCGTACCCCGGCTTTGAGGAGCAAAGATATTGCCGGGAACAGCAAAAACATCCCTGCCCTGTTCTGCGGCGAATCTGGCTGTAATCAGTGCCCCGCTTTTTCTCCCGGCTTCGATGACCAACACGGCTCTCGCAATTCCCGAAATAATCCGGTTGCGCGGCGGAAAGTTTTTCGCTTCCGGCGGCGTACCGGGGGGATAGTCACTAATCAGTGCGCCATTCTCCTGAATTCTTTCGGCAAGAATGCGATGTTCGGGGGGATAAACCAAATCCACGCCGCACCCCAAAACTGCAATTGTCCGGCCACCCGCATCCAGTGCTGCAGAGTGTGCTGCTGCATCCACACCACGCGCCAAACCGCTGACAATTGTGATTCCGCTGTGTGCAAGCGTGCCGGAAACCTGAAGGGCGACTTGCTTTCCATAAGCTGTTACCCGCCGCGTTCCGACAACTGCCACAGCCCAATCATCTTCCTTTTTCAAAGTTCCTTTTACATACAGGACAGGTGGAGGTTTTGGGATTTCTCGCAGATACTTCGGGTACCCGTCATCTTCCACAGTCAACAGGGTAATATGCTCTTTTTCAATTCTTTCCCAAATACGGTCGAGAACACCGGATGAACGGGTTTCAAGCAGTCTTTCGATGACAGTTGTCGATAATCCTGACTGCATCAGCGCATCGGCAGAAGCCATCCATGCCGATTGGGCATTTCCAAAAAACCGGAGCAGTTTTTGCAAAGTGACAGCTCCGATACCTTTGACAAGATTAAACCCAACCAGATAGCGTTTTTGGTCGTTCAACGGCAATCCCCGCGTATCTTCTTCATGTTCGCTTAAAAATGCGCGCTCAGAATACCATACAGATTTTCACTCTGTCAAGCAACGTTTATCTTATTTCTCGTCCGGCACCAAACCTGGGATGAGATGAACACGTATTTCCCCTTTGTCGAAATCCTTTCGCAAAACAACCGAATCGATATCCGGCAGCAAAACATCCTTTCCGGTTTCCGGTTCCACCACAAAGACAAGATTCGCACCCGTTTCCAGAATCTCACGGATCACGCCAATGTGTCGGTCATCCTTATCGGCGACAACACGCAAGCCCAGCAGCTGATGAAGATAATACGCGCCTTCTTCCAGCGGAGGAATATCGACAGTGCGCACAAAGACTTCGTAATTGCGCAACAGACCGACATCTTCACGCGTTTCGACATTCTCGAAAGCCACCAGCAAATCCTGGTTGAACTGACGTGACGAACGAATCACCAATGGGCGAAAATCTTTGCCAACAAACACCTTTGCACCGGAAGTCAAACGTTCCGGAAAGTCCGTCCAAACGGACATGACAATTTCACCCGTTAGCCCGTGCGGGCGGCGCAATTTCCCTACGGCTAAGAACTCAGGCTCGCCTGGGAATGGCGAGCCTGAAGCATGGTTTCCCATGGAATGCGTGCGCAAACTATTCCTGCTCATCTCGGTTCAGCAATATCCAGAACCGCGCGGGTCCCTTCATGAGCCGCAGCCACACGAAGCAATACACGCATAGCGTTTGCTACACGTCCGTTTCGACCGATCACCCTGCCCATATCTTCCTGGGCAACATGAAGCTTGACTTGTACACTGCTTCCCCGCCTCTGCTGATAAACGCGCACTTCCATCGGATTATCGACAAGAGAACGAGCAATAAATTCAACGAGTTCCTGCATTTGCTACCTCCCGGCTTTACCGCTGTATGAAAAACCTTGCATTCATTCTGGCAGCGGGGTACATGCTTTGCTCGATAAACAAAACAGCCAGACAAAACTTGCTGCTATTTATTCCGCAGCCGCTTCAGCAGGCTCTTCTGTTTTCTCGGATTTCTTTTCTTTCTTTGCCACAGGTTCATCATAACGGGTTTTAGGATTGACAGCCCGGGCTGCTTCTGCGTCCGCAGCTTCTTGCAGCAAAGTTTCTACGGTTTCGCCCGCCTTGAAACGCTCATAGCGTTCGAGCAAACCAACAATCTTGAACAATTTGACGACCGATTCCGACGGCTGTGCGCCAACACCCAGCCAATGATAAATCCTGTCTTCTTCGAAGTGAATTGTACCCGGTCGTGTGCGGGGGTTATAGTATCCCAAAATTTCCAAAAACCGGCCGTCACGCGGTGCTTCCTTGTCAGCTGCTACCACGCGGTAACTCGGTTGTTTCTTGCCACCTACCCGGCGTAATCTGATACGAACCATGAATTCTTTTCTCCTTCGTTTTCTAACTTCTTTGGTTTCGTCTTGTTGTCAATTCATGCAACAGACGATTTGTTTCCGATCATGAACTGAAAAATATTCAACTCATCAAGCAGTATATCAGGTTTTTTCTACCAAGGGCAGAAACGTCATCATCAGCGAGAGGGGTGCGTCGAAGGAAACGCCACTGATGATTTTTTCTGTTAGCCGAAAAACCCGCGAAGCCCGCGCATGCCCGATTTCTTCAGGGTTTTCATCATGCGCTTTGCATCCCGAAACTGCTTCAACAAACGATTTACTTCCTGAACTTGTGTACCCGAACCGCTGGCAATCCGTCGCCGGCGGCTGGCATTCAGCAATTTTGGATTTCTCCGTTCAGCAAGCGTCATGGAACTGATAATCGCTTCCGTCTTCTTCAGCTCCCGTTCCGCTTCATTGGTATCGATCATCTTGGAAGCTCTGCCCATTCCACCGGGGAGCATATCCAAAATCTGACCAATCGGTCCCATTTTCCGAACCTGTTTCAGCTGCTCGGCAAAATCTTCCAACGTAAATTCACCGGAAAGCATTCTCTGTGCTTGTTTTTCAGCAGTCTTCTGCTCAAACACTTCCTCTGCTTTCTCGATTAGCCCAATCATATCGCCCATCCCCAAAATACGGGAGGACAATCGTGATGGATTATAAACCTCAATGGCATCCAGCCCTTCACCGGTTCCAATATATTTTATGGGAATACCGGTAACCGACCGAATGGAAATCGCTGCGCCCCCTCTCGCATCGCCATCCATTTTGGTCAGAACCAGACCTGTCAACGGAATCGATTGGTGAAAGCCTTTTGCGATATTAATCGCTTCCTGCCCAATCATCGCATCCACAACAAGCAAAATTTCCGCCAAATCAATCCGGCGTGTAATCTTGACAAGCTCGTCCATCAAGGCATCATCCAGTTGTGAACGCCCTGCGGTGTCGAGAATGACAATGCCAAAACCGCCGCGTTTTGCATGGTCAACAGCCTTGCTGACAAGTTTCGGGAGAGGCACACCATCTTCCGAAAAAACGTCGATCTGCAAGGTTTCACCCAGCGTTTTCAACTGCTGCACAGCTGCCGGGCGGTACGGGTCTGCCGCCACAAGCAGCACCCGCTCACCCTGCTTGCGAAGAAGACGGGCTATCTTGCCGGCGGTAGTAGTCTTGCCTGAACCCTGTAAACCTGCCAACATAATCACTCGCGGTTTTTCGCCGCGCAAGTTCAAAGGCTCCGGTTCTCCCAGGGTTCCGATTAGTTCGTCATTGACAATCTTGACAATCTGCTGGCCGGGATTGAGCGCTTTCGAAACCTCGTGTCCGACAGCACGCTCGCGGACACGTGCAACAAAGTCTTTGACGACTTTATAGTTCACATCCGCTTCAAGTAAGGCAAGGCGCACGTCACGCATTGCTTCATCGACATCGCGTTCAGAAAGTTTGCCGCGACGCCGCAGCTTGTCGAAAATTCCGTTGAGTCGTTCGCTTAGATTCTCAAACATAATACACGCCAAAACGCAGTCAGATTGAAAATACTATCCAACCGCGAAATCGCATTTTAGCGGAGAAAACGGGAATGGTCAACCCTTCTGATGCGCTTTACAGGGATTTTGACAAAAAACAATGGGGGGATTTCCCTTGGGTTGGCAACATTCCCGCGGGCAACAAAACATCCGGTGTAAACGTTCGCTCAACTGGGCACGGCTTCACGCGGCACAATGTATCCCGATAACGGTTTGCCTGCGACAAGTCAAAAGCTTCTTCATTGCCTCGCTTCTCTTCCTGTGGTAAAATCCAATCCGCTTGGGAGAGGAAACTCCCTACCCGTTTTCCGTTGGAGGGATGGCCGAGTGGACTAAGGCGGTTGTCTTGAAAACAACTGTGGGTGCTAAGCCCACCGGGGGTTCGAATCCCTCTCCCTCCGCCTTAACATTTTCAAACCGGGGAGGTGCCAGAGTGGTTGATTGGGGCCGCCTGCTAAGCGGTTGTCGGGGCTATAACCTCGACCGTGGGTTCGAATCCCACCCTCCCCGCCTTTTCCCGTCTTTCCCGATTCCGCTCAACATCAAACATCTACATACCCGGCATACATCGGTTGATTTCCCGTCCCGGTGGCATTATCGCAGCCCAAATAGCCGGAAAGTCCCCCTTGACGGATTCACTGGAAACAACCACCTTACACTGAATTACGTCTGATTACTGCTCAGGCGCAGAAAACGACAGAGACCACCGTGCCAATTCTGAAAGACATCGACCTTGCTATCGATATCGACCAAGTGCTCACGGCACTGGGAGCAGACCCGGTTGTCATCCGCCGGCGGAAGCCCGCCGCTGTGCTTTCATGTGAAAGCGCATTACAAACCGGCTTGCCACTGGTTAGACCGCAAGTACTTTACAAGCGCTATGTCATTCGAAAAAGCCAATCCGGTTTGATCATTCCGGAAAGCGGAATTTCCATTCGAAATCCATTCGTCCTCCACCAACTGGCAAAGGCCGATTTTGTTTTTGTCGTGCTCTGTACCATCGGGAAGGAACTTGAAAGTTACGCTTCTGCTATCGCCCAAAGGGACAGGATGCTGGAATTTTCGCTGGATGCTGTCGGGACAGCTGCCATCGAGTCGCTTGCGAACAAGGTTTGCTCGATACTCGAAACAGAAAACGCTGCCATCGGCTTGAATACCACCATCCCGCTCAGCCCCGGCATGACAGGCTGGAAAACTGACGAAGGGCAATCTTTGATTTTCAACCTGCTGGATGCAAAAAGAATTGGGGTATCCCTGAGCGATAACCTGATGATGAACCCAAAAAAGTCTCTCACCATGCTCATCGGAGCAGGCCCCCACATCCGCAAGGCAGGAACAACCTGTGACTATTGCCCTAAACGAGAACAATGCCGTTACCGGAGCGATGATATTCCCCAACATCCGGCAGAATAAGTTTCAACCCCGGATAAGTAATCGGTGTATCACAACAAGGCAAGCGTTTGTCATTCCCATAATGCCAATTTGCCATTTTCGTTTACAATAAACCACATGTCCAACTCGCTATCGACACAACCCCAACGAATCGATTTGATTATCATCGGCTCCGGACCGTCAGGGATTTCCACAGCGCTCCATCTAATTCAACAGGACCCATCCTGGAAACATCGCCTGATTATCCTGGAAAAAAGCGAACATCCCCGGCACAAACTTTGCGGAGGCGGTGTCACCCGCTTCGGGTTGACAACGCTGAAATCACTGGGAGTTCCTTTTCCCCCGCCAATTCCCTATACGATTATCGAAGACCTGAATATCCGCTATCAGCAGCAAACCATCCACGTGCGGGGAAAACCGATTTTTATCATCTTCAATCGTGAGCAATTCGATCATCATTTGTTTACCATTGCTAAAAAACGCGGTATCGAAATCAAAACAAGCCGGACTGTTTCCAACTTGTCATACCATCCTGATGGCATTCTTGTAACCACGGAGGAAGCGGTTTACCTCGCCAAAACGGTTGTCGGAGCGGATGGGTCGAAGGGAATCACTCGCCACTTCATCGCTCCCCGAACCAACAAACATCACACGGTTGCACGCGTCCTGGAATTCATTTCACCGGCAGCACCGGAATCACCATTTTTCAGGAATCGGCAAGCCCTGTTCGATTTCACGCCGGTTTCGAACTGCCTGCAAGGTTACATCTGGAATTTCCCGTCCTGGGAAAACGGGAAACCGGTATTCAACCGCGGTATCTACGATGCCAGATCGAATAAAAACGGCGCAAAGGCAGACCTCCGGCTTCTTCTCGACCGCTGGCTTGATACCCACGCCCCGGAACACGGAAAACCGCTTGTCATGGGTCACCCTATCCATGGATTTCATCCGGCAAACGTCTTTTCGAAACCCGGTTTCATTCTTGTCGGTGATGCTGCCGGCGCTGATTCTCTGTTTGGGGAAGGCATAGCCCCCGCGCTTGGTTATGGCAAACCGGCTGCCTGTGCAATTCAACAAGCATTCGAAACCGGGGACTTTTCGTTCCGTTCTTATCGAAAACAATTATTCAAGTCCGAAGTAGGCAAGTATCTGCTGCTGCGCTGGCTGGGAAACGCAATTCTGTATCGGCTCAGCCGCTCCGCTGTATTCATGCATGCCCTGCTTGCTGTCGGCGGTGTAATTGCCTGGCTCTGGCAGCCCAAACCCATCCCCGACATTACCGACAAGCTGCTAATCAACTATGAAATTCCGCTAACAGGGAAATCCAACCATGACGAAAGACACGAAGGCAAAAGACAAGAAACAAATCCTGCTCACGAATGATGACGGCATCCGCTCTCCGGGTTTATGGGCAGCCGCTTCCATACTGGAATCCATTGGGTTCGTTACGGTTGCCGCTCCCCGGGAGCAAAGTTCAGGAATGGGACGCAGCCTGCCAAGAACCTCCGACGGGATTATTTCTACGGAACAGGTCACCGTCAACGGGAAGAAATGGCAAGTTTACGCGATTGGCGGAACCCCGGCACAGGCTGTGCTTCACGGTGCACTTGAAGTCATGCCGTCGAAGCCGGACCTGGTCGTATCCGGCATTAATTACGGTGAAAATGTCGGCAGCGGTGTTACCATCTCCGGAACAGTCGGTGCAGCCCTGGAAGCCGCATCATTAGGTATCCCTGCATTGGCGGTTTCCCTGCAAACCAGCGTAAAGGAACACCTTTCGTACTCTCAAAAGGTGGATTTTTCAACAGCCGCGTATTTCACCGGCTACTTTGCCAGATTATTGTTGACATACCCAATGCCTGATGATGTTCATATCCTCAAAGTCGATATTCCTCAAAACGCAACCCCTGAAACCCCCTGGAAAATCACAAAAATCTCCCAAATTCGTTATTATGATGTCTTCCCCCCAAAAAACAGGGACTGGAACAACCCGGCAAGGATTAATTACCGGATGCGAAAAGACTGGAAAGACCTCGACCCCGGCTCGGATGCCTACACGTTACAGGTTTTAGGGTTGGTTTCGGTCACGCCGATGAGTCTGGATATGACATCAAGAATCAATCTGCAAGATTTCGAAGAGAAAATCAAATCTCTTACCTGACTTGCTGTTCTTCCAATAGCCGGAGCATTTCCGCATGAATGACAGGATTGGCAGCAATCAACGAATTCGGCGGCTGCAAGTATGCATCTCCCCCACGGATATCTGTAATCAAACCACCGGCTTCTTCGACAATCAGCGCTCCCGCTGCCAAATCCCACGGTTTTAGTTTGATCTCCCAATATCCATCGAATCTGCCCGCTGCCACATAACACAAATCCAATGCCGCTGAACCCAGCCGGCGTACTCCCTGCGTTCTCACGGCAAACATTGCGAAATTCTCCAGATTGGTTTCCACACCTTTCCAAATATCATAAGGGAAGCCGGTAACCAGTAATGATTCTTTCAACGACATCGCTTTGGATACATGGAGCGTTCGGTCGTTAAGCTTCGCACTACCACCGCGGACAGCGCTGAAACACTCGTCACGCATGGGGTCATAAACAACCCCCTTTTGCAGCACCCCGTTACAGGAATAAGCAATCGAGACTGAAAAAATCGGAATCCCGTGGGCATAATTCACCGTCCCGTCGAGAGGGTCGATATACCAAATTCGCTGGCTGCTGCCCGAGAATTCTCCGTTTTCTTCGGCAATGATCGCATCATCCGGAAAACTTGTCCGGATTTCATTCAGGATGAATTCCTCGGACTTCCGATCGGTTTCTGTCACCAAATCGATTACCCCTTTGTAATCAATCTGATGAACCTTGCCATACCCGTCTTTTAAGAGCTTCCCCGCTCTGGTTGCAATCCCGATTATCCAATCCAGGCTCGGTTGTTTTTCCATGGTATTTTGCATAAGTTGCTTATTCGCTCCGTTCTATCCGGTTTTCGGTTCAGTTCCGTTCAATTCATGATTATCGTCAAAAGCGGCTATTTACAACGCCGGCTATCCGCCCTCGTCCAGTTCTTCGAACAATTGCTTGAAATAACTCCCCATAAACGGTGTCTGGTTCCGGCAAGCTGTCTTCCCGTTCTCGTGAACATCCTCG
>CAYWFK010000078.1:0-10752 GCA_964457375.1 uncultured Anaerolineales bacterium | reverse complement strand
ATGCAGCAGCAACCACTGTTTTCAATACGCTTTCCTTTCAGTAATTTCAAGTTTATTAATGCAAAGAATACAAACCATTTTTCTTTAATTGTTTGCAAGGAGGTTAAATCCATCTATCCTGTATTCAACGCATGTCTTAAAACAAGACCTAAAAACAGGATTTTTGCGAATGTGTTAAATTGTTTTACGAAGATTCAACAAGAGCGTTAAACGATATCGGTATTTCGTTTACGTAGCCGTCAATAAAATCCCCTTATCACCGACATCTTTCTTGTTGGTTATGTTTACCCGTCAACAAACCGTCAACTTATTTACTGCAATTACCCTAAATACCTCCTGTATAAAACAATTTGAGATTGGTACAAAACAATACCAATCTCATTATATCATACAATCTACGCCGCCCCGGTGTTCATCGAATACACAAAGGATTTCACTTGCCTGGCAGCATATAAACGAATTCCGGACTTTTGTTCGTCTAAACCATCCGGGATATAGTGAGCGCCTTCCGTCACATCTCTATTCCAATGCATTTTTCTACTTGTCAAGGTGTCATTACATCACAGACAAATTACCACAGGCTGCCATTTTCTCTTGCTTTCCCCATATTTTTTACGGGTCTTTTTCTCTTATATCCCCAGATATTTAGCGCCCCCGGTGCGACTCGAACGCACAACCGTCGGATTAGAAGTCCGGTGCTCTATCCATTGAGCTACGGGGGCAATTTTTACATATCAACACAAGGTCTGATACCCTTGTATACTCTTCTTCCGGATATTGTCCGTAAGATAATCATTGGTTGTTTGTGTAACTTTTCCGCTAACTCGATTGAGTTCATCGGTTTGTTCCCTGAAGCAAGAAAAATCCTAAAAACAGCTTCAACCAAAGATGTTTGTGGTGTAATAAATCCTTCCTGTTTTGCACAATGACTGATTAATGTGTGCTGCAATCCGTCTACACGTACTACCTCACCGGTATTCGGGTCAATCCAGTCGACCATTTCATCATTTTCGATATTTTCATATTTTTTCTGATGTTCTTCGCACAGGCAACTTCGCAAATGTATGCGCCACTCCTTGTCAATCTTTTGCCACCACACGAAGTCGATATGAAAGGGTGTATTCAACGTAGGTTTTACCAGGCTAGATAGTTTGATTGCAGCCACCATATCGCTCCTTCTCTGTTATTTTACCAATAAATTTCCTCATCCAAATACTATTCCTCTGAATCATCAAATCTAAAATGCAGATCGCCCACATGATTAAACCATGGCCGTGAATTTAGCAAAGCCATGATAGGACCTGGCGGGCATCTGCGCACGAGGTTTACGGCTGCGTACAATTCCGCAACGTGTACGTGCGATTGTGGATTGAGCTTTGTCAACTCCCTGACGATGTTCACAACCGTCTTTTCGAACGGAATTGATTTATCCTTCATCTTTAGCCAGACTTCATCGATGGCATCCTGATCAGGAACGGCAATTGCCATACGCTCATCATAAATTGTTTTGGTAATTTGTTTCAGCATCGCAAAAACAACGCCGCCATCAGCACCAACCAAAACCGTTCTTAGCCACTCCTTGCTCGACCGCCTGTTGTCGGTTCGGATAAGCACCTGACCGGGTTTCGAACCGCGTTTTACATGTAAAATGCTTCCGGGGAAAAATCCGTGTTCCTTGTACCAGTCACCAAGTCCAAATACATATCCTGCTTCACGCACAACCCAGGCAGGGAATTTGTCGCCGGTAAGCTCGTCCACGAATTCAAACCGAATTCTGGGTGCCTCGTATGCTGTCGGGAAAAATGGCTGTATTCGCTTGGTCAAAGGCAAGGTGCCCGCCCGATAATGTGGATAAATCAATTTGATTTCGGCTTCGTCCAGATCATCAGTCGATTCATCGTTTACAGGGCTAAGCTCATCATCTAGGTCAGCTTCCAGCGCCAACATTTCGTCAGTCAAAACGTCCCGATCGTAATCGACTGCATCATATTGCAAGTGCATCGGGGTATTTCTAACTTCGTCAGGCTCCAATCGATGCAGGAACCAAAGAACTTCACCTGCCGGGCCAACCTCATCAAATCTCACATCCTGTTCCAGCGCATAATCCAGTGAAAATTCTACCAGTTTCGGATTTTCATCAAGATTTAATTCAATTTCATCAGCCAAATTCGATGGCGCCAAAGGTCCCCCGCCCGCCATATCGAGAATTGCCTCTGCCAAATTCAAATGACCGGCGTTTAGATTGATTAACAAAGCTTTCGGGAACCACCTCCCGGCGATTCTCACAAAATCATCGTTGTTCCTCAGTCCATCTTCCAGTTTTTCCACCAAATGATTTTTGTATTTCGCCAAAATCTCGTCGGGTTCGGGCATGTTACTTTGCTGATACACAGCAGGATCATTCAGTAAATGTTCCTGAATTCCTACAGCAAATTCCTTGATTTCATCATTTTCTAACTCAACCCGAATAACACCAAACTCACCGAATTCAGGGTTGTTCCCCTGCCGTTTTTCAATTATTTCCCCTTTCTTCCAATCAAACACAGGGAATACTAGTGTCTGTCCGACTTCATAATTCTCTTTTGGCAGATAAATTTCACCCCCGGCAAGCTTTTGGCTTTCCGCTTCCCGCTCTTCACGTTTAATTCTTTCAGCAACTAATTCGGTGACTAATTCTTCCGGAGTTAGCGGTGTTTCTTTGTCTAATAGAATTGAATAAATAAATTCAATATCATCCGGTTCCAGATTAAATTCTTCCCAATAATTATTTTGCAATCCTGCGGGTGCAACTAACATCTATCGTCAACCTCAATATTGATTCCATATTTACTTGCAATTACTTTCTGTTGCGGGTAATATTATACTCTACACTGTCCAAGATACAAGATTATCCGTATTAATTCTGCACTTTTTAAAGAGGCGATCATGGAAGATCTCGAATGGATCAAAATCACAACCGTTTCCGGCGAATTAAACGCTGACATCATCAAAGGAATGCTTGAAGCAAATGACATTCCCGTACAGCTTATTCAGGAAAGTGCAGGCCGTGTCTATGGGATTGTGTTCGGACGTTTGGGAAATGTTCAGATTTTCATTCCAAAAGAAAAATATGAAATCGCAAAGTCATTGCTGGATGATTATTCAGCAGGCTCTTTCCCAGACGCAAATCAATAAACTTTCTGGTTACGCGCTTTCTTTACGGAAAACTTTCATTCAACCAATCCATCGGGTCAACCCGTATTCCGTTGACCCAGATTTCCCAGTGTAAATGCGGTCCGGTAACACGTCCTGTTGCACCGACTTTTCCAATCAACTGTCCCGGTTTAACAACATCTCCCGTATTCACCAATATTTTCGATTGATGCAGATACGCTGAAAACACACCCCATCCGTGATCAATGACTGTCGCATTACCTCGTATGATTGTTTCGCCGGTAAAAACAACAACACCTTCTGCCGGCGCATAAATATCGTCGCCAACTTGCCCGCAAAAATCCAGTCCGGTATGATAATAAATATACGGGCCATTATTATACGAACGACGATCCCCGAATGTGGATGGCCAGCAATCACTTAGGTAATCAACGACAGGGCTTTGGAATTTTCCCTGCCAATGCTTTGTTGTCCGATCCGTAAAAAGCGAATCCCATTTCTTGTTTTCCTTCTTGTTCGTCAACGGGTCTATGGTTTCCGAGCTAACGTGTAATGGCGGGTCATATGGATAATGGCCGTCTTCAACAAACATAAATTGAGAAAAATCTATTTCCGTACCCGCTTTAGTCTGTATTCGCAAATCCAGCGGATAAATTCCCGGGGGAAGCATCGCATGGATACCTTGCAGGGAAACATAAGATTTCTTTTTATACTTCCAGAAATATAGCTTGCTCTCATTGAACCAGCCACTGATTTCCTGCAAAGGAATCGATGTCTTCGCCAGGATCGTCATCGTCTTCCCTTGAACTAAATGATTCTGTTTGATTTTTAAAGCTATTGCTTCCCATCCATCAAAATCAGCCTGATCCCGATCCTTTCCTAAGGCAACCAATACATCTCCTGACAAAATTCTGTCCGTGGTTCTTTCATCATTCCATGTTTTCAATTGCCATGGATCAACTCCCGTTTTTATCGCAACTTCCAATAGCGATTCCCCTTTTTCTACAATCATTTCAAAATTGTTTTTTATATTGTCATCATCATTTAAGTGCTCGACCGGCACAATCAGTGTATTCCCGGGGAATATTGCCCGATCAGTTACCAAATGATTCAGTTTTGCCAAATTAGCTTTTGAAACCTGATATCGTTGTTGCAAGGAATGCAGTGTATCCCCAAATTGAATTTCGATGGTATCCAGCTCACCGCGAAGATCTTCGTATCCCGGTATAACCAGTACATCACCGACTTTGAGAATACTATTTGACGTCATGTGATTTATCGTCAACAAATCATTCAAATTTACATGGAATCGCTGCGAAATTCCCCACGTTGTGTCTCCCTGTTTTACGTGATATACAGGTCCGGGCGGCGTTTCATCCTGTGCATAACTGTTCGCACAAGGCAGAAAACCAAATACGGCAAGAACCAATATCAGACTTACGATTAATTTCAGATGGTTTTTATTGAATAAAGACAATTTCATCACCAATATCAATCTTTTTATACTGGATTTCGTTTAATTCGATGATAAATCTCGCAGGTTTGGCAGGAAAATAAAGCGGTCTCCATCTTTTTGCAAGTTTCTTATCGACTACAATTTTATTGTTATCAAGCCATATAACTGCTAGATTCATAAACACAAAAAACATATGTATTGAAGAATCGATTATACCTTCACCTGACTGAACAAGGATTATGCCTCTATCTTCCTGCAATCTTTTCCGAAACATCAACCCCCTTAGTTTCGACCAAAACGTATCGCAATATTCAAGCGTGCATATCGGCATTTCCGGATTGTTCCTGTTTCGGATTTGTATCGTTTTCATTTTTTATCAAATTTTTCACTCGTGACTGCCAGCGAACCCCTTGCAGAGATTTTTCTTGCAAGCGCTCTGTTTCATATTTTATTACATAAATACGCAATGGGGTATTATTCTGAAATAATTACCTGATGATCTCAGTCAATTGTCTTTGGCGAGCACCTTTTCTATGCTATCCAACAATTCCTGCGGGCTGAATGGCTTTGCGATGTAATCATTTACTTTGGCGATATGCAATCCCAACACTTTGTCGATATTCTGTGCCTTTGCTGTAATCACAACAACCGGGATCTCACTCGTCTGAGGATCTGCTTTCAATCTTTGGTAAACATCCCAACCATCCATATCAGGCATCATCAGGTCTAACAAAACCAGGTCCGGTTTCAATCTCCTGATCACTTCCAGTCCGTTTTTGCCCCCAGCGGCACCGGTTACCACATATCCTTTTCTGGATAAAATTAGTTTGACAAGGTCTATCATTTCCGGTTCGTCTTCAACACAGACAATGTGTATTTGCTTAGCGTCCATTGTTCCTCCTTTGAACACTCACCATTTATACGGATTCGTCATGTCAAGCATTCCCTTGTCACGCTTCATCATCCAGACTATAATCACTCTTCGTTATTAATATATTATCATTAATTGTTCCGATTATGTAACAATTATTAAACCAGTTAACGAGGAATGACATGATTGACGTAAACGATTTGAGAAAAGGGGTAACTTTCGAGCAGGACAAGAATATTTTTAAGGTTGTTGAATACTCGCATCATAAACCTGGTCGCGGCAAAGCCACCATCAGGATTAAGGCGAAGAATCTTCGAACAGGGGCAACGATCGACATGAGTTTTATTTCCGGTGACCGCGTTCAGGATATCCGTCTCGATCATCATAATGTCCAGTATCTCTATGAGGATACTGACTTTTTCTATTTCATGGACCTTGAAACATATGAACAACCTGCGATCCCCAAAGCAGTACTCGAGGATGTGGCTCTTTATCTAAAAGAAGGTCTTGAAGTAAAACTAACTTTTTACGGGGATGAACCAATCGATATCGACCTTCCCACGACAATCGATTTGAAAGTTGTCCGTGCAGAAGCATCCGTCAAAGGGGATACTGCTACTGGCGTAACAAAAAGAGTTGAAACAGAAACGGGTCTTTTTGTAAACGTTCCGAGTTTCGTCAATCTTGATGACACAATCCGGGTCGATACACGTACCGGCAACTACGTAACAAGGGTATAACTTGCTCCAATCTACCCCTGAATTCACACCCCGGTACTTTACCGGGTGTTTTTTCATTACCAGGAAATTATGAATGCGCACACCTTCAGGCAAAGATTGTAAATATTTCTATGGGGATTACTTTCGTGGCAGAAACATCGAAAGATGTTCTCTTATAGCGAAAACGGGCAACGAATCCGAATGGTCATCCGAGATGTGTACTTCTTGCCCTGTCCCTTCGATTCTTCTCGCCAATTCCTGCGAGCACATGATTCTAAGCGGAAAAATCACCAGGCGCTTCATATTTTTCAAACCGCAAATCACCATTTCAGCCTATTGTGACAAAACCTTAACCCATGTAAAGAACCCGCACATTGGGTGTGGTGAATGCCACAAACTTCCCCCCATACATATCTCCGGAGACGAAAATGACAATCACCATGCTTATTGACCTCGATGATACGCTTCTGGGGAACAACATGGATACATTCATTCCCGAATATTTCGGCCGATTAAGTAATCATCTCTCTGCACTTGTTAAACCCGAGTTGCTTTTGCCTGCCCTCTTGACGGCAACGCGTGAAATGACACAAAATCTTGAAATCAACCGCACATTGCAAGAAACGTTTAATCATTCCTTTTTTCCAAGTCTTACACTCGACAAAGAAAAGATGGCCTTGCTAATCGATGAATTCTATAAATCTCAATTCCCGAAATTAAAAGCCATCACCAAAGTAATACCTGCGTCAAAAAGCCTGATCGAAAAATGTATTCAAAGAGAATATCCGGTTGGTATTGCAACCAACCCGCTCTTCCCCAGAACTGCAATCATCCAAAGATTACAATGGGCGGGGTTGGATCCATCTTCCTTCCCTTTCGCTCTGATTCCATCTTATGAGGATTTTCATTTTGCCAAACCAAATCCGGCTTTTTTTGCAGAATTTCTTGCCCGCTTAGGTTTCCCTGACCAGCCGGCAATTATGATTGGAAACGATAAATACTATGACATCGATAGCGCCCGCTCTTTTGGTATCCCGGCATTTTGGGTAGCACAATCATCTGAACATGTGTCCAATCCTCCTGATGCAGGAACTGGTGTTGGAACACTCGACGATATCATTACTTGGGTTGATGATTTAGACGAACACATTTTGGCTCCTCAATTTCATTCCCGTAAGTCTATCGAAGCATTACTGGCTGGAATACCTGCCGCAATCAGTACTATTTACCAGAACATCGCCCAATCTCAATGGCATCTACATCCTCTTGGCGACAATGAATGGGGGTTGCTCGAAATTATCTGCCATTTGCGTGATGTGGATTCCGAAGTTAATTTGCCCAGAATAATAAAAATAACATCAGAGAAGAATCCGTTCATTCCCCCCAAAGATACAGACCAATGGGCTGAACAAAGAAATTATTCGAAAGAAGATGGCATCTTGGCTTTAAAAAGCTATCTCGAAACACGGCAATCGCTGCTGAATTTGCTGCGTAGTTTATCCGGCGATGATTGGCAAAGACAAGCAACTCATGCATTATTCGGCCCGACCAACTTACAGGAAATACTTTATATCATCACACAACATGATATTCTTCATATCCGCCAAATTCACAGCGTCATTAATTATCTACCTCACTAATCAAACCACCAAGATACACGGTTAACCAAAAACTCCGGGATTGATAGTACACTCCCGGAGTTTTGTTTATTTATTTTTCAGATTATACTGTTTACTTGTCTTTCAATTCAGGGATTACCAACTCAATACCCGGTCGAATGATATTCGGATTGTCACCAATCACGTCTTTGTTTGCTTCGTAAATAATCATCCATTTTTCTTTTATGGCAGACCCATAATATTTCAAAGCGATATGGCTCAGGGTTTCGTCCGATTTGACGACATGCTTGCGCAGATTTTTCTTGGCTTCTTCAGCTTTCTTTTCTGCTTTTTCAGGGCTGAAAATAACGGCTTTCTTTGGTTTTTTAATTTCGCTTTGAGATTTCCAATAGTCCTTTGCATCTTTCAGCTTTTTATTGGTCGTCTCTACTTTCTTCACAGCTTCTTCCTTGTTGCCCGTTAATGATTTCCAAAAATTTTTTGCATTTTCCAGCAAACCACTTTTATCTTGTTCTTTCGACATTAATTCCTCCGTTTATAATTAACTATAAGTCTTGTATGATTTTATCAAAGATGACTACTCATCCTGACCGAAAACACCGCCCAGGCCTTTTGCCAACATTTCAATTGTATCGATGGCTTGTTCATTACCAAGAAACATTTTTAGGTTTCCACCCAAAGGTGCAGGCAATTTTGAATCAAGATAGTCCATAACCGTTACAACGACGTTTCGTGCAATATCCTCAGAGAGACCGGTTTTTTCAACGACAAGCTTTACAATCTCGTCCATTTATTCCTCCTTCAATAATAATAAACAATTTTAGCATAAAATGCTATAATTGTTTACCTAAATTATAAACTATCAAAATTGTGAGATTCCAATAGTGGGACAACCATTTGAAGGTCATTTGACACTGATTACCGGTTCCGGCCGAGGCATTGGCAAAGAAATTGCTCTCCACTTTGCGCGCCTTGGTTCTGACATCGTAATCAACTATTTTCGAAATGCAAAAGCTGCAGCTGATACAGCGAAAATCATCAAATCCATGGGGAGAAAAGTACTTGTCGTCAAAGCCAACATGGGTAATCCGGACGACATTTCTGAATTGTTCCGAAAGATCGATGCTAATTTCGGGTATCTTGATTTTTTCATTCATAACGCAGCATCCGGCTACAATCGTCCGGCACTGAAACAACGCATCAAAGGTTGGGATTGGACGATGAACATCAACGCTCGCTCGTATCTCTTTGCTGCACAAAAAGCTGTGCCTTTGATGCGTATTAAAAAACATGGTGTCATTCTTGCGATTTCAAGCCCGGGTGCCAACAGAGTCATTCCCGATTATATTGTCGTCGGCGCCAGTAAAGCGGCAATCGAATCTATTACACGCTATCTGGCAATCGAATTGGCGCCTGAACACATTATCGTCAATGCCATTTCCCCCGGCATTGTGCTTACAGACGCACTCAAACATTTTGATATCATTCGTAACGATGAAAACTTAATCGAAAAAGCCACCCGTTTAACACCGGCCGGGCGGCTCGTTACACCCGCTGATATTGCCATGGTAGCTGCCTTTCTTTGCTCACCATCGGCAGAGATGATCAGGGGGCAAGTACTCCTGGTAGATGGCGGCTATACGCTCCCGATTAATTCCTGAACGGTTATCATTTCACATTCCCTTTTATATCCCGACAAGAATTACCCTTGCAGGTGCGCCATCAGCGCCATCGATTTTCAAAGGCAAACAATATAATGTGTACCTGCCTTGCGTAACGCCGGTCAAATTCAACCCTTCCAGAATGACAACTCCGGCACCAAGCAAGGTTTCATGAACCTCCACAGCATTTTTGTATGGTGCAATCGATAAATAGTCGATACCAACAAGCTTTACCCCTCTTTTTACCAGGTACTTAGCAGCGTCAAGGCTCAAGGCAACAAAATCCTTATGAAATTTAGGCTCTTCTTCGTTCCAGTATTCTGAGTTCCTTGTCTTGAAAAGAATCCGTCTTGTTCTGGGAGGAATTTCAGCTTGCATCAAAACATCAGCTGTAATCAAATCTATATCAGGCAACTCCTGTACATAAGTTCTGCCAAAAAGCGATTTCAATGGCAATTGGTCGATAGTATCGCCATCGGCGAAAATGTGATATGGTGCATCGACATGGGTACCGGTATGCACTGACATCGAAAGGGAACTTACATTAAAGGGTTTCTCCGGCGATTTGACATTTATCAACGCTCTGCTGACTTTCGGATCGCCCGGCCAGGAAACCATATTCGGTTTTATTTTCAATGTAACATCATAGATTTTCATAAGTCTCCTTTCGTTGCCCTTGAATTTGAGTATATAACAATGAAATAGAAAAATCAATTATTTAGTATGTTTTAACCATCCTGTTTTGCCGGGTTGATTAATGATTCATAGTATTGTTAAAAATCCTGTTCCTGTCTCAAAAGAAATCGCTTTACATGTTCCCAATTAATCGTTACACCGAGCCCGCTACTATCCGGCACATCAATCGTACTGTCATTATTATTCAAGACAAATTCTTCATTAGTAATATCGACATCATAGTATCGATTTGTTGCAGAAATATCTCCGGGGAATTTAAAACCGGCCAAAGAAGCCAAGGCCAGATTTGCCGCTCTTCCAACCCCTGTCTCCAACATGCCGCCACACCAAACAGGGATATTTTTTTTCTTGCAATAATCATGGATTTTTACGCTTTCTGCAATTCCCCCTACTCTTCCTGCCTTGATATTGATCACCCGGCAGGAATCCATCTCGATTGCTTTGCGGGCATGCTGCAATGACCGTATGCTTTCATCGAGACAAATCGGTGTTTTCAATTGCTGTTGTAGCTTGCTATGATCCCATAAATCGTCCTCAGCAAATGGCTGTTCGATCATTAGCAAATTGGTTTCATCTA
>CAYWFK010000077.1:0-11175 GCA_964457375.1 uncultured Anaerolineales bacterium | reverse complement strand
GGTCGATTTGAGAACCCATTCTGCGACTTTCGGGAAATGGGTGGGGTACAGACTGTCGGCTGAAAACAAGCGACAATTATGGGTACCCCCGGGTTTTGCTCATGGGTTTTATGTGTTGAGCGAATGGGCGGAAGTATTGTATAAAGTAACCGATATTTATGCGCCGCATTGGGAACGTACACTTTTGTGGAGTGATCCTCAGGTTGCTATCGACTGGCCTTTGGCGGAAGGTGGTACTCCGGTATTATCCCAAAAAGATGAGAACGGGAAATTGTTTTCCGAAATCGAATTGTTTAATTGAAAAATTTTTGAAAAAACGATCAGGAGAGGATAAGAAAGGGATGAAAAATCTTTTGGTTACCGGCGGGGCTGGATTCATTGGCTCGAATTTCGTTCATTATGCCCTGAAACACGATAAGAACATCCGAATTATCAATTTGGATGCGTTGACATATGCAGGCAGCCTGGAAAATCTGAAAAATCTGCCCGACCCAGACAGACATGTTTTCGTGCACGGAGATATTACCGACAATCACTTGGTTCGGGACCTTTTCCGCAATTATCAAATCGATACGGTGGTTCATTTTGCTGCTGAATCCCATGTAGATCGGTCGATTTTTGGGCCTTCCCAGTTTATCCATACCAATATCGTGGGAACATTCATCTTGCTGGATGAGGCGCGCACGTATTGGCTTGATGAAGCAGGTTTGCCAAAGGACGATGTACGATTCCATCATGTTTCTACGGATGAGGTTTTCGGAACGCTGGCACCCGGAGAACCTGCCTGGGACGAACATACACCTTACGCACCGAATTCCCCGTATGCAGCATCGAAAGCTTCGAGTGACCATTTGGTTCGCTCTTTCCACCATACCTATGGGCTGCCCGTGACGATAACAAACTGCTCGAATAATTATGGTCCCCGCCAGTTCCCGGAAAAATTAATCCCTTTGATGATCCTCAACGCGCAAAACGGAAAGCCAATGCCAGTATATGGAGACGGCATGCAAATCCGTGATTGGCTATTTGTCGAGGATCATTGTGAAGCCATTTGGCTGGTGCTGAAAAAAGGCAGCGTTGGTGAAACATACAATCTCGGCGGGAACAATCAGCCTGCGAATATCGAGATCGTTCGGGAAATTTGTTCGCTTATGGATAAACGCTTTCCGGAATCAGCTTATTCACCTCATGAAAAACTGATCGCATTCGTCAAGGATCGCCCCGGACATGACCGGCGCTATGCCATGGACAGCTCGAAAATTCATCGGGAGCTGGGGTGGTCACCGCATCAGGATTTGCAAAGCGGCCTGGAAAAAACAGTCGATTGGTATTTGGCAAATAATGATTGGGTGGAAGCAATTCACGACCAATCGGATTTGGATAAATGGCTGGACAAGAATTACTTCAATCGGGGAGATAAAAAATGAAAGGAATTATCTTGGCGGGGGGAAGTGGCACACGCTTGTTCCCTTTGACGAAAGGTGTCTCCAAGCAGTTGTTACCGGTTTATGACAAACCGATGATTTACTATCCACTTTCGATGTTGATGCTGGCTGGGATTCGGGAAATATTGGTGATCAGTTCTCCGGATGCTACCCCGATTTTCAGACGGCTTCTGGGTGATGGTGCCCAGTGGGGGTTGTCTTTTGATTATGCGGTACAGAGTGAGCCGCGTGGACTTGCCGATGCGTTCATTGTCGGGAAAGAGTTTGTCGGGAAAGACACTGTTGCTTTGATTTTAGGTGATAATCTTTTCTATGGGCAGGGATTGCCGGCTCAACTGACGCATGCTGCGAATCTGGGTGACGGCGCCCTGATTTTTGCTTACCCGGTACGCGATCCGGAACGTTATGGTGTCGTTGCATTTGATGAAAACGGATTTGCGGTAAGTATCGAAGAGAAACCGGAGAAACCCCGGTCTCATTATGCCGTTCCCGGTTTGTATTTTTATGATAACTCCGTGCTGGAAATTGCTGCAACACTCGAACCCTCTCCAAGAGGCGAACTGGAAATCACAGATGTGAATAAAGTATATCTGGAGAGAAAGCAATTACGGGTGGATGTTCTGGGCCGCGGAATTGCCTGGCTGGATGCAGGAACGCATGAGTCTTTGTTGCAGGCTGCTAATTTCGTCCAGGCTGTGGAAGAACGCCAGGGGATGATGATCTCATGCCCCGAAGAGATTGCGTTTCACAGAGGATATATCGATGAAGAGCGCTTGTACCAATTAGGCTTGGTGATGAAAAATAATCATTATGGCCAATATTTGATGAGACTGGTTCGGGAAAAGGACTTGCCTTTCAACAAATAAGAAGCAGGAAATGGAGCCGGAATCGATGAAACTGCTTTTGATAGGAAACAACGGTCAATTGGGTTGGGAGTTGATGCGGACGCTATCCCCCTTGGGGGAGGTCGTCGCAAGGGATTTCCCGGAGATTGATTTGGCCGATGAAATGAATACCAGAAAACTTGTCCGGGATGTTTCGCCGGACGTGATTATCAATGCTGCCGCTTATACGGCTGTCGATCGTGCCGAAAGCGAACCGTCTGTTGCCATGGCAGTCAATGGTACTGCTCCCGGTGTACTGGCGGATGAAGCAAAGAGTATCAACGCTTGTCTGGTGCATTTTTCTACGGATTATGTGTTCGACGGAGAAAAAGGTGAACCTTATGTCGAGGCGGACACCCCTAATCCCCTTAATGTTTACGGAATGAGCAAGCTCGCTGGTGAGCAAACGGTTCTCCAGAGCGATGGCGCTTATTTGGTTTTCCGCACCAGTTGGGTTTACAGCTTGCGCGTTGGCGGTTTCGTCAACAAGGTTTTGCGCTGGGCAAGAGAGCAGGATACCCTGAGGATTGTCGATGATCAGATTGGCAGCCCGACCTGGGCGAGAATGCTTGCCGAAGTTACTGCCCAGATATTGGCAATGGGGCAGGAGCATCTGTTCGATTGGGTGGAAGAACGAAAGGGCCTTTATCACCTCGGAGGAAGCGGTGCAGTCAGCCGTTTTGATTTCGCCGGGAAAGTGCTGGCTTTGGATCCGAAACAGCAGGAACAAATTGTCAGGCACATCGAACCGGCATCGACCTCCGAGTTCCCGACGCCGGCCCGCCGCCCGCTGTTTACGGCTTTGAATTGTTCGCAGTTTGCCCAAACCTTTGGCATTCGTTTGCCTGATTGGGATGTCGCTTTGAAGCTGGCTCTTGACTCCCATGAGAAACTGCATGCGTGAGCACATGGTAAATTAATAAAAAGGGAGTTGTTTTTGACACCAACGAATTCGTCTGCATTTTATGACTCTTTTTATTATCAGCATGGGTGCGGAGAACGTCCATACCAACGGGATGAAGCTTGGCTGGATCTTTTCCGGCGAACCGCCCGAAAAATTGCTGATCGAATCCATCCGGGCACTGTTCTGGATGCAGGTTGTGCCATGGGGTTTCTCGTCGAAGGATTACGGCGGGAAGGAGTTCAGGCATATGGTGTGGATGTTTCGGAATATGCCTTGTCTATGGTTCATCCGGATATTCAGCCTTTCTGCTGGCGTGGCAGTATAACCGAACCATTCCCAAAACACTATGATTTGATCACATGCATCGAGGTGTTGGAGCATCTTCCGCAGGAAGATGGCGAAAAAGCGATTGTCAATTTGTGCCAGTATAGTGATGATATTTTATTTTCATCCACACCGTTTGATTACAAGGAAGCGACTCATTATAATGTTCAACCTGTTTCGTATTGGGTGTATCAATTTGCCCGTTGCGGGTTTTACAGAGACGTGGATTTTGACGGATCCTTTATAACTCCATGGACGATTCGTTTCAGAAAATCTGACGAACCACTGGAAAGGATTGTGGCAAACTATGAGCGGAAATTCTGGCTTATTTGGCAGGAGAATCAATCCAGACGGGAATTGAATTTTCAGCAGAGAAATGAAATTGCGGAAAAAGACCGTGAAAACATGGCTTTGCGGGAGGAACTGTACGAAGAGATTAAAAAAACAAACCAGATTGTCAATAGCAATAGCTGGAAGTTCATCATGAGTATCCATGAAACACGAAAGAAGATGTTCCCCCCCGGTAGCAGGCGTGAAAAATTGCATGCAGCAGGGTTGCGCGGATTGAGAGTCTTGCGTCAGGAAGGATTATGGGCTTTCATTAAACGGATTTATTCGAAAATATATTGGCAAACACGCGTTTTTGTTCAAACAATTCGTTTCCGTTTGACGCGCCCCCAGGGTTCTAAACTTATTGAGGTATTGCCGGCAGGGAATAAAGCTGAACTACCGCCGCATTTAGCAAGTGTCGATGTCATTGTTTGTGTGCATAATGCATATGATGATGTAGTCAGGTGTCTGGATTCTATTACCCATTTTACAAGCAAGCCTTATACACTTATATTAGTAGACGATGGCAGTGATGAACCGACTGCTTCTTACTTAAAGCGATTCTCGGAAGAACAGAAATGTCGTTTGGTCCGCAATGAAAAAGCGCGGGGATATACGTTTGCTGCGAATCAAGGGATGCGTGAATCACAAGCGGATTATGTGGTGCTGCTGAACAGCGATACGATTGTAACCGATGGATGGATCGACCGTATGGTTGCGTGTGCTGAATCTGGCAAGGATATTGGAATTGTCGGCCCTTTGTCCAATACAGCATCTTGGCAGTCAATTCCTGATGTTTTGATCGATGGAGATTGGGCGGATAATCCGCTTCCACCGGATGTAACCGTCAATGACATGGGAACGCTGGTTGCCCGTTATTCTGCCCGAGCGTATCCGAGAATTGCTTTCCTGAACGGATTTTGTTTGATGATTAAACGAGCGGTAATCGAAGATATTGGCATTTTCGATGAGGAAAAATTTGGCAGAGGCTATGGAGAAGAAAACGATTATTGCTTGCGTGCACGCAAAGCTGGATGGGAACTGGTATTAGCTGACGATGTTTATATTTTCCACGCACAGTCTAAAAGTTATAGTACTGAGCAACGAAAAAAACTTGCGAAGCTTGCTGACAAAGCTTTGGTGAAGAAACACGGGCAGGAAATTATCAGCAATGGCGTAGGACAGTGCCGGAATGACCGTGTATTAAAAGGGATTCGGGCACGCGCTCGATTTTTACCGGAAAGGAAACGATTTATCGAGCGAGGAAACCGTGCATTCAACGGTAAAAAGGTTTTGTTTGTTTTGCCAACTACTGTTGCTGGAGGCGGTAGTAATATCGTGCTGCTGGAGGCAAAGGCAATGCGCCTGATGGGCGTGGATGCTCAGGTTGTCAACCTGCGTAAGCATTGGGGTGCATTCGAGAGCAGTTATCCAAATATAGATGTCCCGGTTGTTTATTGCGAAATTGATGAATTGCCTGAAGTTGCAGCAAAGTTCGATGCTGTTGTTGCCACATTATATAATAGTGTCTATTGGATAGCTTCAGCGGCGAAAATAAACCCCGATTTGATTTTTGGTTACTACATTCAGGATTTTGAGCCGTTTTTCTTTAAGAAGAATACCAAAGAATATCATCAGGCGTGGGAGTCTTTTACTCATATTCCCGGTATTAGACGTTTTAGTAAAACAAGATGGACTGCCCGGCAAGTATTCGATAATATGGATATTGCTTGTCATGAAGTTGGGGTAAGTCTGGATGTGGATTTGTTCTTGCCCCGCTCGCGTAAAGACGGGAATTGGCCTCAGCGGCCGGTGCGGATTTCCGCAATGATAAGGCCAAGTACGCCGCGGCGTTCCCCAAAAATGACAATGCGCATTCTAAAAAATATTCACAGAAAGTATGGCGGAGGGATCGAGATATTTTTGTTCGGGGCAGATGGGAGTGAGCCGGGTTTTTCAGGATTACCACTGGATTTCGATTGGAAACTCGCTGGTGTTTTAAATACCCGGCAAGTTGCTTCGCTGATAAACGAAACGGATATTTTCGTTGATTTTTCGACATACCAGGCTATGGGGTTGACTGCTCTGGAAGCTATGGCGTGTGGCAATGCAGTGGTTGTCCCTGAAAAAGGAGGTGCCCGATCTTTCGCATTTCATGAAGAAAATGCGTTGGTTGTAGATACTTCCGATGAGCGTGCTTGTTTTGCATCTCTTGAACGTTTGATAGCGGATCATGCGTTGAGAGAAAAACTTCAGACAAACGCAATAAACAGTGTTCCCCGATTTTATCCGGAACAACCTGCCTTTGGTATTCTGGATGTTCTCTTTGGACAAGGGGGCGGGCAAGCATGAAAAAGTATTCTCTTCATATTTTGTATGAGCATGGGGGAGATTTAAGACCTTACGGGAGCGCTTATTTACGTCTTCTGAGGCCATTTGGCCATCCTCTGGTCAGAGAAAGATTCAACGTGACTTCAGGTTTGGTATTGGGAAACGAAGCGTATGATGCAGTCATTGTTGACCGATTGTGGCATCCTGAAAATATAGTGGTGCAAGATGTAAAAGAGTTAATAAACCATGTTCGTAAAATGGGTGCAAAGTTGATTTATGCTATCGATGATAATTTCCTTGATATTCCGACCAGTCATCCGAATGCACCTCGAAAGCATCATTTGCAAATTGTGAAATTGTTATTGACCCATGCGCATGGCGTTTTGGTCACTACGGAATTTCTGAAAACACGGTTCAAAGAATACAACCCGCGAATTTTCGTTATACCGAATATGCTGGATGAACGCCTGCTTGTCTATCGTCCTCCTTATGATGCAGAACCCTTGTTTGAAAAAGAGAAAACTGTGATTGGTTATATGGGTACGATGACGCATGATGATGATTTGATGATGATTTTGCCAGCTCTCGAAGCAATTTGTAAGCAGAATCGTTCTGTGAAAATCGAAATCCTGGGTGTTGCAGGGCACGAATCTACCAAAAAGTTGTTGAAAGGATTGCCGGTGCGGTTCATCAAACCGGAAACTGCGGAAGTTGAATATCCTTTGTTCATGTTATGGTTTACCGGAAGAATTCGATGGGATATTGGTTTGGCGCCTTTACAAGATACCGCGTTTACTCGTTCCAAATCAGATATAAAATTTTTGGATTATGCAGCGGCGGGTGTGCCGGGAATTTTCAGCCGTGTACCAGCATACCGGGATACAGTCCGTCCAATGGAAACCGGAATGCTTATAGGGAATACTGTTGAAAACTGGCAGAAAGCCCTTGAAGAATTGGTCGGGAACAAATCACTGCGTAAGAAACTTGCAGGGAATGCATCACGTTATTTATACACTCACCGCGTTGTTGGTCAGAATACCGATAAATGGATCGATCCGGTGATGAAGATCCTCGAAAGCATGTAACAAAGAGAAAATTCAATGTGGCATTTTACTGAAATAATCTGTAATTTACGGTTCTTTTGTGGCAAAGAGGAAAAGACTGCCTAATGGCTTTTAATGATTGTTTTGTTCCATGGCAATGGGGACAGTGGTGTGATGGAAAGCTCCTAATGGAAGACAGCGAACGAGAGCTTTTTTTTGCTCGAATTGCGAAGCAGATTGCCTGTGAGACTAACTGGCAGTCGATTTTGTGGATTGGCTATGGCGCGGAAGTTGTCGTTCGCGAGTTGCAGAAAGCCGGACGTGATGCAGATGGTTTCGCTTTTCACGGAAGAGAGCAATTGCAATCAGAAGCATGGAAACAAGTTGATTTAACCAAGCCGTTTTCACGGCGATATGAATGTATTGTATGTTTCGAGGTTTTCCAACTAATGGAAACTGAAACACAAGCCAATCAAGCGATTGCTAATATTTGCCGGCATACGCAACAGGTTGTTTTTTCTTCACTACCTTATGCGAATGAAAAGAATGAAACTTGCCTCGTTCGTCCGTTTGCCTTTTGGGCGGCTGCTTTTGCGACACAAGGGTTTTTCAGAGATGTAGACTATGATGCTTCTGTGTTTTCTCCATGGGCTGTAAGATTGGTGGCATATCCGCAAGTGGATTTAGGACGGGTTGTGGCTAATTACGAGCGCTTTGTCGGGTTGTTGGAGCAGGAAAATAGCAAGAGACGACTGTTGAATATTGAAATGCAGAAAGCACTTGCCGGGAAAGGGGCAGCGGGCAGTTATGTATTACCGCGTGGTCATGCCGTCAAGGGGATGATTCGTCCTTTGACAGAAAAGATATTCCCGGTGAATAGCAAGCGAAGGACCATAATCAAACGGGCTCGTGATATTATTTGGGGGTTGGTTAGTAAGGTGCACTAGTAAGTGAAAGCAACAAGTGCGACGAGATCAATTTTATCGAATATCGATGGAAACCGTTTTGGAGAACCTTTGCCGAAGACCGGTTTTGAAATGGTTATTAGCAGAGGTTTGAGAACTGGAAGCTGGTTTTGAGTGAATGGTGGATAATGTTGCGTAATTTGCGTGGTGAGTAATAACTGATGGATTTTTACTATGCTGCAAAGGTGACTGCGGAAAACCCTGCGCAACGGAAGGTGGTTTTTTCCACGAAAGAAGGGGGAGAAGTTGCGCTCGACCGGCGTCTTGCCAATTTATGGTATGCTGCCGGCAGGTATTCGTTGCACGAAATCATTCGTATGAACCGGAAGGAAGGTATTTCTTCTGAAATTACCAGAACAGCACTTTATTGTCTCGTTGAGGCAGGGCTGCTCCGCAGCAGGGAACCGAAACCAGAACTATCTCAGGTTCCAACGGAAGTAGTGGAGACAGCTTGTCAACCCGGACATTCTGTATCTGCAGTTGTTGTTAATTACCATAGCAAGGAATGGTTGCCACATTGTATGGATTCGATTCGCAGGCAAACCTGCCGGGTAGATGAAATTGTTTTGGTTGAGAACGGTTCGCATGACGGATCAGTCGATTGGATAAAAAAACATTACCCGGAAGTCGTCTGTATCACGTTGAGTGAGCCTCATTCTTTGGCATATGCTCTCAACCGTGGTGTATCAGCCTCGAATGGTGACCTGCTGCTACTGCTCAACCCTGATATACGTATGGAAGCTGACGCACTTTGCGAGATGGTAAAGACCATCAATAGTAGACCGAAAATTGCTGCTGTTACTCCAAAGATCAAATTCATGTGGGCACCAGGATTTCTGAACGGTATAGGAAACAGGATCGTCCCTTTTTACTATGGGATGGATATCGGCTTGGGACACCTCGACTTGGGGCAGTTTGACCAGATGAAGGAAGTTCCATCAGCTTCTTTTGCTGCAATATTGATCGATAAAAAGGCATGGGTGAAAGTTGGTGAAATCGATGAAAACTATCCTTTGTATTACGAAGACCTGGATTGGTCCTTTCGTGCCAGAGGAATGTCTTATAAAATCATTGCAGCGCCATCTGCTGTTATTTACCATGCGATGGGAAGAAGAGCGCACCATACCGATGTGGAAGACTTGACGGCTACGAAAATTCGCAAGGTGACCATCGGGCGAAATCGCTTTGTTTTGAAAAACTTTTCTTACTCTGTGGCATTGTGGTTGATGGTAACTTATTGGCTTCATGATTGCATTCGAGTTAGTCTTTTCCTGTTACAGGGTGGATGGCAAAAAGCGGCGGCATTTCTGTCGGGGAATTGGCAAACGATAATTCGTTTGCCGCAGATTCTCCGTGCAGGAAAGATGGAACGACGAAAGATGAAAATTGGCAGTTGGCATTTGCTGACAAGCAATAAGCAGTTTCCCCGGCCACGGATTTGGCGGGGTATTCCACTTTTAACATGGAAGGATATAGAAGATTTAGCAGATCAATATTCTTCATTGAAGATAAATGATATGGCGGAAACTGAGAATGGAAACGAATCCTGAAATATTGATTATCAGCAACGAAATCATTGATACCGTGATGGCCGGACCGGGTATCCGGTATTATGAAATGGCACGCGTACTTTCGGGAAAAGCTGCTGTCTCACTGGCTGTTCCCGAAACTGGAAAGATTCGGTCGGACAAGTTTCGTTTTGTGAGTTACGCTCCGGACAATTTTCGTGTGTTTAGAAAAATGGCGGAAAAATCCGATGTGCTTATCGTTACCCCGTTCGCCATAGACCGGTTTCCTTGGCTGGTGAATTTGCCGGGCAGGCTTGTCGTCGATTTGTATGATCCCTTCATGCTCGAAAATTTGTTTTATTACAAGAATGAACCGATGGATATTCAGGACGCCTATCATGACAGGGCTGTTAGCGTATCAAACCGGGCTTTGTCGGTTGGAGATTATTTTATTTGCGGTAGCGAACGGCAACGCGATTTTTGGCTTGGCGGATTGGCTGCAAGAAACCGGATTAATCCGCATACTTTTGCTCAGGATCAAGATTTACGCACTTTAATCGATGTCGTCGGAATCGGAATTCCGGAGCGTAAACTAAAAAAGAAGGCTTTCTTAAAAGGTATTCATCCGGGTTTCCCGGCAAGCGCCCGTATTGTTTTATGGGGAGGCGGAATTTGGGACTGGCTGGATCCGTTGACTTTGCTTGAAGCCTGGATGCTGGTTACGCCTGTTCATCCCGATGCGCGGCTTGTCTTTCTCGGTACTCGCCATCCTAACCCCGAAGTTCCCGGGCACAAAGTTGTGAAAGATTTGGTGGAGAAGGCTGCTGAATTTGGCGTTCGGGATAAAACAGTTTTCTTCTTTGAATGGATATCTTACGAAGATCGGGAGGCCCTTCTGGCGGAGGCTGATATTGGGGTTGTCTTGCATCCCCAACATATCGAAACCCGATTCGCTTTGCGTACACGGGTGTTGGATTGCATCTGGGCAGGATTGCCGATTGTCGTTTCCCGCGGGGATGTGAGCAGTGAGTGGGTTGAACGGGACAATCTTGGGTGCGTCGTGGAAAATGGTAATCCCCATTCGGTGGCGGATGCTTTGAATGACTTATTGCGTCGACCGAAAGATGCTAACGCTTCTTCTTTTGAGCGTGTTCGGCAGGTGTTTGGCTGGCAGCGGGTGATGGCTCCGCTTGTAAACTATTGCCTGGATGGGCAGAAAGCTGCAGACGGCGAGAAGAAGAACAGGAAGTTGTTATCTGGCAAGCGCGGTTTTCTTGCAAGGACGCGTCATATTTTTCGGCAAGGAGGTGTTTACGCATTGATAAAGCGCATCGGGGACAAACTCAGGCGCTACCTATCAGAATTGTAAGGTATGGTAAAACGAACAGTTCCGTATCGGGTTGAACAAACCGGCATCGTCTTTGACGAGCATTCATTTTTA
>CAYWFK010000076.1:0-11731 GCA_964457375.1 uncultured Anaerolineales bacterium | reverse complement strand
TCTGGGAGCTGAGGCTTTGACAAGTGCGGAATTGTTGGCAATCTTGCTACGTGTCGGCATCCATGGCGAAAATGCCGTACAGGTAGGGCAAAAATTATTGATGGAATTTGATGGGTTGCGAGGGATACAAAAAGCAACTATCAAGGAAATATGCGATATACGCGGTGTGGGGAAAGCTAAAGCTGCCCAAATCAAGGCTGCAATAGAACTAGGAAGGCGATTATCCAGCGAAATGGACAATGAGAAACCGGCGATTAAATCTCCGAAAGATGCCGCAAAGCTTGTACTTTATGAAATGAGCGCTTTGGTCAAGGAACATTTGAGAGTGATGCTTCTCAACACACGAAACCAGGTGATTGAAATCGTCGAGATTTATAAGGGGTCCGTTAATTCATCACAAATCCGGATTGCTGAGATATTCAAACCAGCAATCTTGCACAATGCATCTGCGATTATTCTGGTTCATAATCACCCAAGCGGAAATATAAAACCGAGTAATGACGATATTGCTGTAACAAGAGCAATCATTCAATCGGGAAAACTGTTGGATATTAAGGTGCTGGATCATTTGATAATCGCAGGGGGTAATTTTACGTCGTTCAAAGAAGAAAACATCATGTTCGAATAATCTTCGAATAATCCTTGTTAAAAGGATGGTTTGATCCGAAAGTTTGTGAATTCATCAGTGAAAGTAGACCAGTCGGTTTTTGTGTCAGAAACAAAAGATGACGGTGAACCTCTGCGCACAATGGCAAGCAATTCGTTTAGAGAATTAACCGAGCCTTCTGCTGTGATTTCCACAGAACCGTCTCTTAGATTGCGTACCCAGCCGGTAACATCAAGCAAATTGGCATTCTCCAAAACGAAATACCGAAAACCTACTCCTTGAACTCTGCCCTCAACGATAATGTGAATGCGTTTTAATGAGTCATTATCCATGATTTTTACGCCTTCGTTTTTCGAACAAACTGAAAATTGACAAAACAACCGGTGTTAGAAAAACCAATATAAATACCGATACCCAAGGTGACCGTCTGAACAGATTGGATAAATTGATATCATTATCGAACAAATACGTTTGCCAGTTACGATCTGCCTGGGGTAAGGTGAGCCGATAAACTTCGTAGAACGATGCTTCGCAGTTAGCGTTTGCTTTGTATGCACCAAGAAGCCTTTGAAGCATCGATACCCCGTACTGATTAACCAGATAGTTGACAAATGATTCGGATTCGGCATAAGCAAGAATGAAGTCGGACGAATTCTTGGGGAATGATTGGCAAAGGTCGCTAATCGGGATCAGCGTGTCGCCTCGGTTAGCTGTCTGTAAAGCAGCCTTGTACTCAGGATTTCTGCTTGTCTCTACGTATGAGGAAAGCCCTTCGTTTAGCCAGACCGGCATGCTTTCGTAGGATTCCCCGACAAGGGCGTATAGCCAAATATGCATTAATTCATGTGGAATAATCCTGTCGATTTCTTCTGTGGAATTGGCACCGGGAGTTAATGCGGCAAGTAATATTCTGGATTTTGGGTATGCTAACCCGGCAATCCATTCCGCTTGACTTTTCCCGATGGCAGATTGCATGGCGTTTCGATCGTCATAAATGTAAAGGTGAATGGGTTTATTGTCCGGTTTTGATATGACGGCTTTTGCGGAATTGTATGCCTTCGATGCTGCCTTGACGATCCGCATCGCCAAGTTCTTGTCCCCGTCGTACCAATGAATATGATAGTTGTTGATTTCAAGGGATGCCCATGTATAGCGATTGTCGATATATCTGAAAGTGTAGCTAGGGCTTGTTACTGTTTCATCTGCCGGAGTGGATACAATAAATTGATAGTTCAGGGTATCGAAGGGTTGCAATGCAATATCGTCAACAGGCACTGTCGTGTGGTAAACATCCTCATCGGCGAAATCGACGGGAATTAATGTGTTTGTTTGGGTTGCAGAATTTGTTATGGATAAGTGTACGGATAAAGGCTTTTCTGTCGATGTGATGCGTGCCTGAAAAGTGAGAGACTTGCCAAATTGATATTCGACAGGTAAAGCCTGAATAACAACATTCTCTGTTGCAGAGAATCCAGGAGCAAAAAGAGACAGGATAACGAAGGAAACCTGTGTAATTCCGGATAAAAGATGCACGTCAGTCAAACTCCGAGAAACGAGAGTAAAGGCGTAAGTGTCAGCGGGCTTACCAATGTGGAGACAAGCACAGCCGAGGTCACAAATTCAGGCTGGGTGTCGAATTCAGTCGCAAGGACGATTGCCATAACGGCTGTTGGCATCGATGCCTGCACCATGCCGGCTTTGTAACCAAAACCCTGGATATTCAGCATTGCAACGAGCAAAAAGGCAACAATCGGGCTGGCAAGCAATCGTACTGAAACAGTCAGTAACAGAGCCTTCATGTGTTGAAAGCCTTTGTGGCTTCTCATTTGAAGACCTAAAAGGAGCAGCATCATCGGAATGGTAGCATCAGAAAGGGACGACGTGATGCGCTCAATGGGCGTAGGTAATTTCCAATCGAAAGCGAGAAACAACAATGCAAGAAAGACGGCATAAACGGATGGGATTTTCAACAGGGAAACCAGCGAATCTTTGAGAGAATGGGTCCCAAGGGATGCAACAGCGACACCGAAAGTGTTGATGATAATTACAGACGTAACGAAAACAATGCTTGCAGCCGGAAGTGATAAATCACCAAAGGCAAATTTATTCAGGGAAAGACCATAATTGCCTGCATTGATCAAACCGGCGGTCAGTACAACGGCAGCCAAAACATCGCGCGGTAAGTGTAGCATCCATCCAATCATGAGCGCAATGGCTCCTGTGAGAAGCATCCCCAGAGAGGTGAAGATAAAAAGATTGATGATTTCACTGTTGCTGAGATGGCTTGAACTTAAAAGATCGAAAACAAGTGCCGGACTAAGAACGTATAAAGTGATTTTGGAAATATCATGCGTTTTGATGTTCAGCCACTGACCGGCAAAAAAACCAATAAGCGCAATGAGTAATATCGGGAACAGGTTATCGAAAAATAATGGCAGCAAAGAATTCATCAAAACGAATCTTCGAAAGTTTCAGCGGGGTTTGTATCTGCATCGGAAATTCCGGGTTCAGGGATGTCCATCAAATCGAACAAACGGAATTCTTCATTGAAGCTGAGATTATCCAGTGCATTCTCGATATGTTCGATTTCATCTTCGTCAACCATGCCTTCTTCAATCAGTTGGTTGAGTTTGTCAAAAATACCCTCACCGCCAATTTGCGATAAAGACCAGATTGATGCCAACCGAATTTCGCGGGATGGGTCATCGAGTGCTTCGACAAGACTTGGGACGACTTCGCTTATTTCCAGTTCGCCGGCAGATTTAATCGCTTCGCATCGAATGCTTTCGTCCGGATGCGAAACACATTTTGCAACATAAGGCTTCCACTCACTGTTGAAAGACCTTCCCATTGCCAAAAGGGCGCTTGTAACCCATTGGGGGTCTCCTGTGTCGAAGGCTGTTTGAATGATAGCGTTGATTGATTCGTTGCTGGAATACCCAAGGGCTTCCATAATTTTCATCTTTACGAGTGCATTGTTTTCTTCGTGATACGATTTAAACAATTGTTCTTCTACAAGGTGAAATGCTGATGATGAAATTGCATCGACTTCACCCATGTAGATAAACTTACCGAGTGCCAATGCGGAAACCGACCTGACTTCAGGATCGGGGTCCGATGTCAGGATATCGAGCAAAGAAGGGATGAGGTCAGGGGTTAAATCGTAGATTAATAAAGCACGAATGGCTGTATAGCGGACACGAGCCGAAGCATCATTCATGGCGATCCGATTGATGGCCTCGAAAGATAGTATCGTGTCGTTGTTCGCTAGTTCATCCAGTTTGGTGAGCAAAGAAAAGCGTTTGGCTTCCGGAATTTTGTACCAGAACTTTTCCAGCTTCGATAAATCTTTGGGTTCAAGATCGGAGAGCCGAAAGAGAAAGTTCGCAGGTAGTTCTTCTTCTTGACTGATGAGCGTTTGAACGAAGTCAGTAACCATAAGATACTCACGGTAATTTAATCGGATTGGTGAAATCCATGATGTTGATATATAAAAACAAGCCAATAAGAATGGCAAAACTGATTAAGTTAATCAGGTTTTCATATTTTGCGGGAATTCTGCGGTGGAAAAGGATCTCAGGAATGGCAAACAGGATTCTCCCGCCGTCGAGTGCGGGGACGGGGAATAAATTAAGAATAGCCAATGAGATCGTAATGGTCGTGAAGAAACCAAGGATATTTAATTGGGGCGGGACACCGGGCGTGGATTCCTCGGTGCTGATTTTGTTGTAAATATCGTACATCCCCTTATAGCCGACCAGTCTTGCCTGGTCGGGGGATATGTTCCCCTGGATGAGTTTCGCCGGCAAAGTAATTAGCGAGACAACATGATGGGACGTAGCTTGAAGTGCAATCGGCAAGGAAGAGAAGATGCTGATTGGGTGTCTTGGATTGCCCATGAGAATACCAATCGCACCCTCACCTTCAGGGGGATTCTTTCGGGGAACGAGATTCGTTGTGTAAACATTTTCGTCACGACTGTATTGAATGGTAATCTCTTTCCCAAGATTGGTGTCGATTTGATTGATGAAAGAAGTTGTATCGGTAATCTTTTGCCCGTTTACCGAGATGAACAGATCACCCGGGCGCAAGCCGGCTGATTCTGCCGGAGAATTTTTGTTTACATCGATGATAATGACCTTGGAAACATCCGGAGCACCAAGCTGGCTGAAAATGATAGCATATAAAAATATCCCGACAAGCAAGTTCATTAACGGCCCGGCAGCAAAGACAGCGATGCGAACCCAGGGGTTTGCGTTTGCCAACCCGCCAGGTATTGATGGATCATTTTCGCCTTTAGGACGAACAAAACCACCAAAAGGCAGCCAATTCAAAGTGAACTTTGTCCCTTTGAACGTGAAAAGCGTCAACATCCTGGGCGGATAGCCTAAACCAAATTCCTCGACTTCAATATTGAATAACTTGGCAACGATGAAATGACCAAATTCGTGCAAAATAATTAAGGCTGATATGGCAATGATCAGCTGTACTAATGGTGGAAGTGAATTCATAATCGTTCCTTGATCATGGAAATTTGTCTTTGTAAAATGCTTTCTCCTGAACAAGTGAAAAAATGACACACGGAGAAAGATACTATCATTTTTCTAACACATGCTTGATTTCTAGTCAATCGCTGGAGCCTTTGTATTATTCAGGATGAGTGGATTAAACATGAAATCGAAAAATAAATAACTATGGCGATGTTGGAAATTCGCAATCGACGGGAGGTTGAACCGTAACAATCGATTGCCATGCAGATGACAAACTGTCAGGTGTATGGTCGGACAAGTAGTGTTCCGACGCTAAACGAAAGATTGAATCCTCGTTGGATTGTTGGGGAGTAATGCCATTGTGAAGACGTTTGCAAATACCTTTGGCAATAATGATTTGCTCATCTTTGCTTAAACTTGATTTATCGGATATCGCGGCGATAATCGAAAGGGCTTCCATGCCACCCAAATGCCGATTGTCAAAATCAATTCCTCCGGCAACATCGATGAATTTACCGAGAAAAGGCATATCAAAAACCAGATAATCGTCCCACCAATAATTTTCAGATATAAGCTTGTTCCAAAGCTGTTGTGAAGGAAATAACCCTTTTTCTTTGCGTAAGTGTTTTTCTACTACACGATCTCTTTTTGAATTTCCGTCGTTGGATTCAGGGTAAATTGACAGGAATACCATATTGGGCGGGTCATTAGAATAAACAATCAGCCAAATGGATAATATCGTTGGGGTTTGTTTTGATAAATCGTCACTCAGAAACAGCAAGACGTTCTTTTGATTGGTGGCTGGTCGATATACAGTTGGAAGCAAGGAAGGTGATAAATCAGCAACGGATGAATTACTGGCGTGATTAAATACTTTGCCGAGCTGCAAACCCAAGACGGCAAACAGAAAGAAACCAATTAACAATAAAATGGCTTTGAAATTACAACCGGAATTTTTGTTTCTGTCTTTACTCATGTTTTTATACTGATTGACTTGATAGCAATCATTGATATGAATTTTACCAGACAAGAGACAGGCCAAATAAATAGAATGAAAAAAACGCCCGTAAAAAAATACGAGCATTTTTCAATCGTATTGGAAGGTATCTGCGCATGTCAGAAATGCATAATCAAGTTAACCCTGCGATGATTGCCGAGAGAAAGCCGACAATCAGACCGGACAATGCGATTACGATGATGGTATAGTACGGGTTGGTGGTTAAAATCGACTTTGCCGTGTCGATGTATCGATGAATGATTGGCGTATAAATCCGGATTTTGTCCATCAGAGGAATTAACAAACGCCAAAGGGTGAGTTCGAATTTTTCGTAAACGAGTTTTGCTTGCATGGTAATCACCTTTATTTCGATGAACTAATTTTGATAATTTTTCCGTTTTCGTCAGCAACTGCACGAATATATTTATTGATGGTTTTTTGTGTCGTTGTTTTTATTTTGACATGATATGTGAGCAAGTACGTTTTCGGTACAAGCTTTCCGGAAGACACATTTTTAGAGAGCGATTGCTTGCGAACAACCGGCTTAATATTCATGGTTTCCGGATATTTGCGATTGACTGTACGAGTTACTTTTTCGATTATTTTTTTATCCATTATTCTCACGAGCTATCTGCGTCTTAAGAAAGCGGGTAAATCAATATTGTTTTTGTCGATAGCAACTGGTTCTTCGGAATGAAGGCTCTCGAACAAACTATTCCGATGAGATGATATTTCATGTTTGCGGTATTGTTTAATCCCTGGCATCACTTCTTCAAGTGTGGGCGCACCCAAACCAGTGATGATAAGAATAACTTGTGCGCGATTTTCAAGGGAATTATCCTGTGTAGCACCCATGACAATTTCAGTTTTCTCCGGAGATGTCTGTTCCTGCAAGAAATTCAATGCATTGCTGATTTCCATCAGGGAAAGATCATTGCCGGCGCTGAAACTGGCGATGACACCGGCTGCTCTGTCGATGGAAATTGATTCGAGCAGCGGATGATTTAGCGCATGTTTCACTGCATCGAGCGCTTTATCGTCACCTTCTCCGTGCCCAATAGCCATCAATGCGCCGCCACCTAATTGCATCAGTCTCCGAATATGAGCAAAATCGACATTGATGATGCCGGGGACGGTAATCAATTCAGTGATGGCCTGAACGGCTTGCCGGAGAACGTCGTCAGCCAGGCGAAAAGCTGTATCGAGAGGCAAATCTTTGGGAGCGATATACAGAAGGCGATCATTCGGAATGGAAATCAGTGTATCCGTATGTTCCCTCAATAGAGACAATCCATGTGTAGCATTTCTTTGGCGTGTTCCCATCTCGAATGAGAAGGGGGTAGTGACAATGGCGATGGTTACAGCACCGATGGATTGTGCAATTTCTGCTGCAACCGGGATTGCACCCGTGCCAGTGCCTCCGCCCATTCCGGCTGTGAGGAAAACCATGTCGGCACCTTCGAGAGCATTGGCAATTTCTGCTTTGCTTTCTCTGGCAGCGGCTTCACCAATTTCAGGGTTACCGCCAGCGCCCAATCCGCGGGTGAGCTTCGGGCCAAGTTGTAACTTCTTGTGAGCGCGTGAACGGCCGAGTGCTTGATGATCGGTATTGGCGATGATGAATTCAACACCTTCAATACCAAGCTCGAACATCCGATCGACAGCATTGCTACCGCCGCCACCAAGTCCGAGGACTTTGAGAACCGGCTTATGAATTGGAGATTGCTCTTTGTTAGCAAATAAATTTTCGTTTGTTGGTTTCGCCGGAACGGCATATTTGTCTAGTAACATGGCCTACCTCTCATAGTTTTGCTAATAGTGTTGCAATTTCTGTACCATTCCCCTCAATTCGTTCGACCAATATCCCCTGATTTCTTAATTGACGCAAAATCGATTCGGGGAATACTTGGTTACTGCCAAGAATGGTTACACGCTGGGAATGAGAAGCCTCTTCAATTGAGAAACCAATTGTCGGCTGATATTTTTTCACGAAGGGCTTGATAATTTCGAGATGCCAATCTGCGATTCCCCATTCGTATGTGGGCAAGAGCAAGTAGTGACTAATTACCGCAGAGCTATGTTGCAGACTTTTTGAATTGTCTTTTTCCGTTAGCCATTCCTGTATCGTTTTGAGAATGGCGTTGCTGCTATTTGGATTGCTTTCAGATGATTTGGAATCAGATGAAATTGATGCTGCAAGCTCTGGTAGCAGGAATGCGCCACCGATGACATCTTCAGGAAGTGGTGATGCGTTGTTCGTTTGTTCGCCGGCAAGCAGTCGAACAATATCAAGATGGGAATTCGGTTTGTCGTCGAAACGACTGCCATGTAGGCCTAGTAGAAAAATCGGTAAGGGTTTTACAAGTACAGCTTTGGCAATCGTGTTGTACCAGTCAAAAATCCGAAAACCGAAATGATCTTCTCCCTTTTGTTTTTTAGAACTGTATGGACGGGAATTTGGCCAACGTTCCTGTCCGCCAATTCCCCAATCAAGATGTTTTTCCCCGGGTGAAGCATAACAAGAGATAATCAGATTGGCGAGGATTTTTTCTTCTTCACGCTTTACCAATTCTTGCAGCGTATTTCTGAGAAAAGCGGTATCCCAATAATCTCCGCCGGGTTCCAACGGGGAAAGGATTGGTGATATCTGATTGGAAAGTAACTGGTGAGCGAACGGAACGAAATAATCAAGGTATTTTTCAACCGGATCATACTTGGCCCAAAGGGATGCAGACCATGACTCTTGCAGGTTGGGACGGTCACCGAAAATCATATGCTTGACGCCCCATTTTGCATAGGAACTAATCAAAACATCCAGTTGGCCGGTATGAAAGAGGTCGATAGGGCGGGGTTTGATGTGCAGGATAGGTTTTATATCTGCCTTGACAAGCGAATGGATGAAATATTCGGGGATAGCTACTTCAAGAGGTGCATCGAGAATGATCCATGATGCGCCGCTGTCGACGAACTTCCCAAGCCATTTGTCGAGATCCCGTTTGGTGAAGTGTTTTTGATCTGCAAAATAATGAAATCCTAGTCTTTCCATTTGCTCCAAACCTTGATTGAATTAGTGAGGTAATCAAAATGATGCAAGAGGCATGCCAAAACTGCATGCTATAATGTCCAGAAAACGATTGAAAACAGAGATAAAAGTTTAATGATATTAATTACCGGTGGAACCGGCTTTGTCGGGAAAGCCTTGATTAGAAAACTTGTTGATGAAGATTACAAGGTGAGAGTATTAATTCGCCCGTCCAGAAAATCGCCGCGCCTGCCGGTTGGTATTTCTGTCGATGTGGCTTTGGCCAGCTTGCAAGATACAAATGGATTGAAAGCTGCCATGAAAGATGTCGATACTATTTTTCATCTTGTGGGTGTCGAACGTCAGGGGGTTCAAGAAAGTTTGATGAATGTCGATATTGAAGGAACAAAAGCAGTTGTCAATGCTGCCCGGGAGGCCGGGGTAAAAAAACTGTTTTATGTAAGCCATTTGGGGGCCGATAGAGCATCCGCATATCCTATCCTGAAAGCAAAGGCAATTGCAGAAGAATATATACGGAAAAGTTCAATCCCATATACTATTTTTCGCACATCGGTATTGTTTGGAAAAGATGACGGGTTTACCACGAGCATTGCCCAATTAATCGGGACGATACCATTCTTTTTCTTCTTGCCCGGCAATCAGGATATCGTCATTCAGCCATTCTGGATAGAGGATTTTGTTACATGTATGCTTTGGGCAATTGACAGATCGGACTTAACCAACCGTACGATTGAACTTGGTGGTCCTGAGTATTTAACGTTCAAGGAAGTCGTCAACGCTATATTAAAAAAACTAAGTGTCAAAAGACGAACTGTATTTGTAAATCCTCAGTTTCTGAGATGGTTAACAATTGTTGCGGATTATGTCTTTCCAAGAATACCGATATCCGTTTACTGGCTGGATTACCTTGCGATGAATAGAACCTGCCCGTTGGATAACGTACCGCGTTTATTCGAATTAATGCCTGCAAGGTTTTCTAAACGGCTGGATTATCTGGTTGGGGTAGATTGGCGAATGGATTTTCTAAAACAAATTTATCGAGGCAAGAAATGACCGCAAAGAATGACAGTAAGATTGATTGGCAATTGAAAATTATTGAAGATCCGGAAGAATTTAAACAAGTTGAAAAATTACAAGGCTTGGTTTGGACAAGCAGTGAGATAGACATCGTACCGGCGCATTTGATGATTGCATCTGTGAGAAACGGGGGAATGGTGATTGGTGCTTACAAAGATCCGGCAAATCAGACAAATGAATCGTTGATCGGTTTCGTTTTCGGGTTTCCAGGAATTGAATATGACGGAAGCATACGAAAACTGAAATTTTGTTCTCATGAAATGGGCGTTCATCCGGACTTCCGTGGTATGGGGATAGGATTCGCTTTGAAAAAAGCCCAACGCCAACTTGCGAGAAGTATGGGATATGAGAAAATCACGTGGACATACGATCCGCTATTGAGTGTCAACGCGAATTTGAACATTCACCGGTTGGGTGCCGTATGTCATACGTATGTGCGTAATTATTATGGCGTGATGCGTGACGGTTTGAACAAGAACAGCTTGTCTGACAGATTCCAGGTGGATTGGTGGCTCAATTCGAAACGGGTAAACAACAGGATCAGTGAAGCACCAAGACAGCAACTTGGGTTTGAGCAATATCATTCGTCAGGTTGTGCAATTGTGTCCTCGTCAGGAATGCAGGTTGACGAGACGCGGGAACAGCAAACTGATGAATTGAAACGCATTATACAGACCCAGCGAATTTTCCTTTTGGAAATACCTTGTGACTACAGAAAGGTGACCTTGGAAAATCCGGAGATTGCCTATCGATGGCGCATCTTTACCAGAAATTGCTTCGAACTGATCTTCGAAGCAGGCTTTATAGTGACTGATTTTGTTTTTGCAAAAGAAAACACGACGAATAAACCAAAAAAATGTTACTACGTCATGACACATGAAAAGGAAACATTATGATGAAAATTGAAAAAGTAGCCATGTATCATCTTAGAATGCCTTTGAAAGAACCGTTCGAAACTTCTTTCGGAAGGATTGAGACCCGCGATTCAATCCTGATTGAAGTCTATGCCGATGGATTGATTGGTTATGGAGAATGCGTTGCTGACAAGGACCCGGGTTATTCTTACGAAACAAGCGATACAGCATGGTATATTCTCGAAAATTTCATTGTACCGACGATGCTGGGCAGGAAACTGGCGAGCGTAAAAGATTTTAGCGAGCAGGTATCATTTATCAAAGGGCATTTGATGGCAAAAGCCGGTTTCGAACTGGCTTTATGGGATGTTTTTGGCAAAGCCAGGAATGAAAGCCTGAAAAAAATGATTGGCGGGCAAAAACAATCTGTGGCCGTCGGTGTTTCAATCGGGATTCAAAGAAACCCGGAAGAATTGGTGAAACGGGCGAGTGCTTATATCAAGGACGGATACAAGCGGATAAAAATAAAAATAAAGCCGGGACGTGATATCCATGACGTGCAGGCTATGAGAGATGCTTACCCCGATTGTTTATTGCAGGTTGATGCGAATTCAGCTTATCTACCCAATGATATATCCACATTACAAATACTGGATGAAACCA
>CAYWFK010000075.1:0-12631 GCA_964457375.1 uncultured Anaerolineales bacterium | reverse complement strand
GTGCGCCATCCGCTACCCGCTAAACGACGTGCCCGGCGTCATCCCGGAAGCCATGCGCCCGGCTATGCTTGCAGCTGCCGCCCCATTACTCGATGCCTATTCTCCGCGCTTCCCGGCACATTTCACTGACGCGTTTTACGCTAAAAATGCCACAATGAAAACCCTGAACCAAATCACCGGCGCCCCGAAAGAAGGCATCACCGAAGTCATGTGCCACCCGGCTTTCGTAGATGATCATTTGCGAGCAATTTCTTCCTATCAGGATGAACGCCAACAAGAACGGGAACTTCTTTGCCAGCTCCGCCAAAACATGCCGGAAACCAAACTGACGAACTTCGCCGCTTTATAAATAGAATTTATCTTCCAATTGCGTGTTTGCGGTCTTCTCCGGCTGTATGCCGAACCAACCGAAGATTTTGTTCTATCATTTTCTCTACTCTTGTATCCCTGTTTTCTTAAGCTCCCGCCATAAAAACCAACCCCCGAGACGATTGCCGATGTCCTTGGGGGCACGGTCGTAATACAAATCGAAGATCGCCCCATCATCTGTTTCCACACGGAAATAAAATCTACCCACCCCCCAGGAACCGCGCCGTACCGTCTTCGCCAAATTATGAGGCTGCATGTTATGCGCCATTGGACCTTTCCGCCTGTAATCCACCCATTCGTTGATCACCCCAACCACCCGGTACTGCCTGTCTTCCCACACGAAGCAGGAAGGAGCATGCGGAATCTTTTTCCGATAAGGGTCTTTCAAAAAAGATACTTCGATAGACTTTCCGATAAAGCGTATCGGTGTATAGTCCTGTTCCTTTTTCATCCTTATACCATTCCGGCCTGGCGGTTTTTCTGTGTTTTCGTTTTCACATGCTTAGAACGTTTTCGATGAAGGCCAATCGAGATTGCATCCGCGCCGTATTTTTCGTGCACCTGCCTGACGATAGCCCGAAGCTTGCGCATCTTTTCTTCACCATCGGGATCATAATCCCACAGGCTCAGCTGCTTGGGTTCTTCTTCAAGTCCGCTGACACCAACACCTATCAGACGAACCATCCTGCCCGAACCCCACACCTTCCGAAACAATTTGATAGCGGTAAAGTAAATCTCTTCATATTCCGCAGTGGGTTCAGGCAAAGTTACCTGTCTGGTCAATGTTGTAAAATCAGCCCAACGCACTTTTATCCGCACCGTTTTTCCCTGCAGTCCGTGCGCTTTCAGACGTTTTGCCACGCCGGCTGCCAAAGCGTCGATGCGGTCATACAAGATTTGACGGTCGTTCACATCATGCGTAAACGTTGTTTCACTGCTGACAGATTTCGTTTGATGTTCGGTGACAATCGGTGCGTTATCGATTCCTCTGGCACGCCTGGCCATATCCCAGCCATGTTTACCAAACAAGCTCATCAATTCTCTTTCAGGCACCTGCGCCAGATCCCCGATGGTCAGCACACCGATTTGCTCGAGACGTGCGGCAGTTTTCGGGCCGACACCCCACAACATTTCAACCGGCAAAGGTGCGAGAAACGCAGCTTCTGTCCCCGGCGGGACGATGGTCAAGGCATTCGGCGGGGTATCACCTCGCGCAGCCATTTTCCCGACGTCGGTGGCTATTTTAGCAACCAGTTTGTTCGAAGCCACCCCAATCGAACACGGCAAGCCCAGTTCTTTCCGGATATTCTGCTGCAAGTGGTGAGCAATCATCTCCGCCGACTCATCCAAACGGGTAACATCCAGAAATGCCTCGTCAATCGAGATTTGCTGCACCAGACTGGTGACCGCCCGCAGTCTGAGCATCACCTGCTTCGATTCTTCACTATATTTCCCGTGACGCGATTTTACGACAATCAGACCGGGGCACAAACGAATTGCCCGCGCCATCGGCATGGCAGAGCGCACACCAAACCGCCTTGCCGCATACGAACACGAGGCAACAACACCGCGTCCCTGTGGATTACCCCCAACCGCAAAGGGCTTCCCGCGCAGGTGTGGCTTGTATTTTTCTTCCACCGCACAGAAAAACGCATCCAAATCAAGATGGATGATCCTTCGGGGGCTTGTTTCTCGCATACCTGTTTGACTTTCCACAGGAATAGTATACCCGATAGATAACAGAGCAGGCCGGTATTTCAGCCCTTACAGGATGAAAACACTATCCCTGTTACCCTGCCGGGCAGGAAAACCGCATTCGGTCGGGTACATACCGGAACGACATATAGGCTAGCGATACACGTGGGCAAGAAACTCGTTTTTCCTGTTGTCGTTTTCCCGAAAGATCCCCAGCATACTCGTTGTCGTCATCCGGGTAGTTTCTTTCTTCACGCCGCGCATCATTGCGCACATATGAGCACCTTCCACCAAAACGGCAACGCCTTTCGGTTTCAACGCCTGCCACAGAAAATCGGCAATTTGGCGTGTCATTTGCTCCTGAATTTGCAGGCGGCGTGCATACATTTCCACAATCCGCGGGATTTTGCTCAACCCAATCACTTTGCCATCCGGCATGTATGCAACATGGGCCTGCCCGTGAAACGGCAGCAAATGATGCTCGCACAAACTGTAAAACCCAATATTCCTGACAATCACCATATCATCATAATCACCATGGAAAATTGCCCCGTTGACCAGGGCTTCGGGATTCACATGGTAACCGGCGGTCAATTCTTCGAACATCCTCGCCACCCGTTCCGGCGTTTTCTGTAAACCTTCACGCTCCGGATCTTCTCCGATATGATGCAGAATGTTCCCGATAGCAAATTGAACGCCATTGCGGTCGACATGGGTATTCCCAACGAGCACCTTCCGGAACAATTGATTTTCCTGTTGATTGTTTTCAGTAATATCACCCGCTGAAACTTCTGTAATTTTCATCAAACCCATTGAACTCTCCTGTTCTGCCAATATCAGCTGCTTTCTCATTTCCTGTTTCAGACGCACACAGAGCCGGATACCTTACCAGCCAATTTGCGGTGCGTCCTCGTCTGATGCCTGTCGAAACGATAAAACAATCAACAAGGCATTTCAAGCCGGTAAATCGCAACACAAGAGCCTCACGGTGCAGAAAATCCAATGCGTCATCCGCAAACACACTTGTCCGCCGGGGTTCCATTCTCCCAAGTGGTACAATTCATCAGACACAGCCTGCAAACACCTGGCAAGAAAACCATGAAACCAAAAAATATAACAATTTTTTATCTGTCCTTTGGTTCCGGGCATCAAGTTGCAGCAGAATCGCTTGCAGCCGCACTGCGAAGAGAAGCCCCCTCGCTCCGCTTGCACGTCGTCGATCCTTTTGCGAACAATATCGAGCTGCTACCCAAAGTCATCGACAGCTTGCAAGCCTTATCCATCACACTGATACCAGGGCTTTACGATACTCTGTGGCGCAAAGGCACCCCCGGCAGCCTCTATGAAAGCATCACCGAACTCAGCTTCTTGCAGGATTTGCTCATCGACAAAATCAGGGAAAACGATGCCCGGATTATTGTCGCCACACACGTCATGGCAACCGCCATGTCGCTATCCATCAAGGCAGAATATCCTATCGAAAAAGTATTCGGGGTGGTTACAGACTTCGGATTGAATTCCTATTGGCCTCTTGAAGGTGTCGATGCTTACTTTGTAGCACATCGCGAATTGAAAAACACTTTTGCCTATCGCGGCTGCCAACCGGAAAAAATATACCCAACCGGTATCCCGATCCGGCTGCCCTTCGAAAACATATGCCGCCCAATCAACACCAACCCCGGCAGCCCTTTGCACATCCTGCTCATCACCGGCGGGGTAAGAAGCGGTGCATATGTCGATGTCAAAAATCGTTTATTTTCCTTGCTTGAAACCCTGAACACTTTCGACAGCAGCATGCTGCACCTGACCATTGTTACCGGAAATCAGGAAAAGATTTACCAATCGATCCGTGAAAAACAAAACCAATACGCTTATAAAATCGACACACGGGGGTTCGTGGATGACATGAGCGCCCTGATTAGCAGCCATGATCTCGTGATTTCCAAACCCGGCGGCTTAATTGTTTCCGAATGCATGGCATGCGGCACGCCGATGATTCTCTTCCAGGCCGGACCCGGTCAGGAACAAGCAAACGTGGAATTTCTTGCCAGGCATGGTGCCGCTTTGCAGGGTACACCCCCCGACATGCTGCGAAAATCCATAGAGACCCTAATCAACCACCCCGAACGTCTTGCTGCCATGTCACAGCGTGCGCTTGCGCTGGGGAAACCCTTTGCAGCCCGCATGATTGCCAAGCACATTTTACGCCTTTCCCATACCTGAAAACAAAAAAACCGCAGCACCTTTCCGAAAATTTACCGCACACGAACCGCACACCGCGCCCTAGCCGGGCATTAGCGGCTGAAGAAATCCAGCGCGGCAAATCAGACAAACCGGCGATGGCAATATCCGGCAACTATTCCCTTCCAAAATGTTTCATGTTGATGAATCTATTTCCAAACACATCTCGCTGCAAAAGCGCCGGTTCATTGTCAAAACAGCCGCTTCACCAGCCATTTCCGGGCGCTTTTTTCACCCACGCATCGGTTTGACACCCGCATCAAATACAAAAGTAATCAGCCGACAAACACCGGGTTCATCTTCAATATGCCGTAAAATGGACTATAATTAATGTAATGAAAATGAATACAACCTGCTTTCCATCGAGTTTTTCCGTTTTTCCCGTTTTGTTACAATAGTGACATAGGTAACGGGTTTTTTTGTGTCTAAAATTACTATCAAGCCTCAACAAAGCGGATTAAACTTGAAAATTGGACAGGACAGGTAGGATAGAACAACAACGCTTGCGAAACAAATATTAAACGAATGGAGTTATATAATGAGTAGAAAGATCAAAACGATTGATGGCAATGAGGCTGTTGCCGCAGTTGCCCATAAGCTGAACGAAGTCATTGCAATTTACCCAATCACACCTTCGTCCCCGATGGGTGAACACGCCGATGCATGGTCTGCAAAGGGAAAAACCAATTTATGGGGCACAGTCCCATTAGTGGTTGAAATGCAGGCAGAAGGTGGTGCAGCGGGTGCCGTGCATGGCGCACTGCAAACCGGTTCATTGACCACAACCTTCACCGCATCCCAGGGTCTGCTGTTGATGATCCCCAACATGTACAAAATAGCGGGTGAATTGACATCTACTGTTTTCCATGTTTCGTCCCGCTCGATTGCCGCACAGGCACTCTCGATTTTCGGTGACCACACCGACGTGATGGCCACCCGCTCGACCGGTTTTGCCATGCTTGCCTCCGGTTCCGTTCAGGAAGCACACGACTTTGCCTTGATTTCACAGGCAGCCACATTGGAATCCAGAGTTCCGTTCATCCACTTTTTCGAAGGTTTCCGTGTTTCTCACGAAATCATCAAAATCGAAATGCTTTCTGATGACGATTTGCGGGCATTGATCGACGACGAACTGGTCAGAGAACATCGTTCTCGTGGTCTTTCACCGGAACATCCATTCATTCGAGGTACTTCGCAAAACCCGGATGTCTTCTTCCAGGCACGGGAAACTGTCAACCCGTATTATCTTGCATGTCCTGACATCGTCCAGAAATATATGGATAAATTCGCAAAACAGGTAGGCCGCAAATACAACCTGTTTGACTATATTGGCCCCAAAGACGCAGAACGTGTTGTCATCCTTTTGGGCGCCGGCGGCGAAACAGCTGCTGAAACCGTCAAATATCTCAACGCACAAGGTGAAAAAGTCGGCGCAATTCGTGTTCGTCTTTACCGCCCATTCTCAGTGAAACACCTGATGCAGGCGCTTCCGTCCACCGTCAAAGTCATTGCTACACTCGACAGAACCAAAGAACCGGGCTCTGCCGGCGAACCTTTATATCAGGATGTCATCACAGCTATCGCAGAAAGTATGGGCGACGGTACAGCTCCATTCGCAAAAGCACCGGTTGTCATCGGTGGCCGTTACGGTCTCTCATCCAAAGAATTTACCCCTGCTATGGTCAAGGGCCTCTTCGATGAAATGAAGAAAGCCAAACCGAAAAATCATTTCACGGTGGGCATCAACGACGACGTTACCAATACAAGCATCGAATATGACCCGTCTTTCTCAATCGAAAGCGACGACACGGTTCGTGCGGTCTTCTTCGGGCTGGGGTCCGACGGCACAGTTGGCGCCAACAAGAACTCAATCAAAATCATCGGTGAAGAAACCGATAACTACGCTCAGGGCTACTTCGTTTACGACTCCAAAAAATCCGGCGCCAAGACCATTTCGCACCTGCGCTTTGGGCCCAAAGAAATCCACGCTCCTTACCTGATCCAGCAGTCAAACTTCGTTGCATGCCACCAGTTCTCTTTCCTCGAACAAATCGACATGCTGCGCTATGCAATGCCCGGCGCTGTCTTCCTCCTGAACAGCATCTACGGGCCCGATGAGATTTGGGAACACCTTCCCAACGAAGTTCAAAAAGCAATCATCGAAAAGAACTTGCAGTTTTACGTCATCGACGCCTATCAGGTAGCTGACAAAACAGGCATGGGCGTACGCATCAACACCATCATGCAAACATGCTTCTTTGCGATCAGCGGTGTTCTTCCCAAGGAACAAGCCATCAAGGCTATCAAAGTCGCCATCAAGAAAACCTACGGCAAGCGCGGCGAAGCCGTTGTCAACAAAAACTATGCAGCCGTAGACGAGGCACTCGCTCACCTGCACAAGGTAGACTACCCGAAGCAAGTAACCAGCACGATTACCCGCCGGCCTCCGGTACCCAAGGAATCTCCTGAATTCGTGCGGAACGTTCTGGGGACGATCATCGAAGGCAAAGGGGATGACCTGCCTGTCAGCGCATTACCGGCAGATGGTACTTACCCGTCAGGCACCACCCAATGGGAAAAACGGAATATCACTTTGCACATCCCCGTTTGGGAACCAGACCTGTGTATTCAATGTGGTAAATGCGTTTTCGTTTGCCCGCATGCTGTAATTCGCCAAAAAGTCTACGATCCTGCATTGCTCGAAAACGCACCCGAAACCTTCAAATCACTGGATGCCAAATTCCGCGAATTCCCCGGATGGAAATATTCCATTCAGGTTTCACCGGAAGACTGCACAGGCTGTGAACTCTGTGTGGAAGTCTGCCCTGCCAAAGACAAAAAACAGGCCGGACGGAAAGCCATCAACATGGCACCCCAACCGCCAATCCGCGAGCAGGAAAAGACCAACTGGGAATTCTTCCTCAGCATTCCCGAAGTCGACCGCACGAAGTTCAAGCACAGCACAATCAAGAATTCTCAGCTCCTGCAACCGCTCTTCGAGTTCTCAGGTGCCTGCGCTGGCTGCGGTGAAACCCCCTACATCAAACTGCTCACGCAGCTGTTTGGCGACCGCACCGTGATTGCCAACGCAACAGGATGCTCCAGCATCTATGGCGGCAACCTCCCGACCACACCGTATACAACGAACAAAGACGGCCGTGGTCCTGCCTGGTCGAATTCGCTCTTCGAAGACAATGCGGAATTCGGGCTTGGCATGCGCCTGACTGTCGACAAACAAACCGAATATGCACGGGAACTGCTCCCTGCGCTCTCGAAAGAACTTGGCAGTCAACTCGTCGATGAAATCCTCAACGCCGATATGTCGGATGAGGCTGGCATCGAAAAACAGCGTGAACGCGTGGCTATTCTCAAGAAGAAACTCGCCAATATCGACAATCCCAAAGCCAAAGACTTGATTAGTCTGGCAGATATTCTCGTACGAAAATCCGTCTGGATCCTCGGTGGTGACGGATGGGCATACGATATTGGATACGGTGGTTTGGACCACGTTCTCGCTTCGGGACGCAATGTCAACGTTCTGGTGATGGATACGCAGGTATATTCCAACACCGGCGGGCAATCTTCGAAAGCCACACCAATGGCTGCTGTTGCCAAGTTTGCCGCCAAAGGGAAAGACCTGCCCCGCAAAGACCTGGGAATGATTGCCATGTCTTACGGTTATGTCTACGTCGCACAGGTTGCCATGGGTGCCAGTGATATTCAAACGCTGCGTGCCTTCATCGAAGCAGAAGCCTACGACGGCCCATCCCTGATCATTGCTTACAGCCACTGTATTGCCCACGGTATCGATATGAGCAAAGGTCTCAACCAGCAGAAACTGGCTGTCGAATCCGGTCTCTGGCCGCTGTACCGCTACAACCCGACCCTGGCTCAACAGGGCAAGAATCCGCTCAAACTTGACAGTAAAGAGCCCAAGGTAAAGATGTCTGATTTCGCCTACAATGAAACCCGCTTCCGCATGTTGCTGCAAAGCGACGAGAAACGTGCAGAACTGCTGATGCGCATGGCGCAAGAAGATGTTACATCCCGCTGGCACCTTTACAAGCAAATGGCGGCAATGAAATACGAAGAAAACAAAGAATAATTTTGCACAAGCAAAGGGCTGTCTTGAAAACAAGACAGCCCTTTTGATTATCCGGAATAGCGAACAGGAGGCAAATTTTCCGATACGAAAAATCCGTTTTCTACATATCACAAGGAGAATAAAATGATTGACCTGAGTACCAAGTACCTTGGACTGGATCTAAAAAACCCCCTTGTTGCTTCTTCATCCCCTCTCTCCACCCACATCGAAACCCTTCAGGAACTTGAACAATCCGGCATTGCCGCTGTCGTGGTTTACTCCCTCTTCGAAGAACAAATCATCCATGAAAGCCGGGAACGGGACCACTATCTCAGTCGTGACACGGAGTCTTTCGCCGAAGCACTGACCTACCTGCCGGATATCGGGCGGTATAGTACCGGTCCCGAGAGTTATGTGAAGCATATCGCCAAAATCAAAAATGCCATCGATATTCCTGTCATCGGCAGCTTGAATGGCATTTCAACCGGCGGATGGATCGAATATGCCCGCAAGATTGCCGCAGCTGGCGCAGATGCCCTGGAACTCAATTTGTACTACCTGCCAACAGACCCCGAAATCACAAGTTCGCAGCTCGAAAATGCCTATCTTCACCTCGTAGAAAACATTCGTAAAAAACTGAATATCCCCTTGGCAGTGAAACTCAGCCCTTCGTTTACGGCACTGCCGCATTTTGTCAAAGGTCTTGCCGCGGCAGGCGCAGACGGCGTTGTGCTTTTCAACCGCTTTTACCAGCCGGATTTCGATTTGGATTCGCTCTCCATCGTTCCCAATCTCCAGCTTTCCACGTCATCCGATCTGCGCATACCGCTCCGCTGGATCGCTTTGCTTTATGGGCGCGTCGATGTCGATATGGCGCTAACCAGCGGTATTCACACGGGAGAAGATATCGTCAAATCAATCATGGCGGGCGCCAATGTAGCCATGACGGCATCCGCGCTGCTGCGCAACGGCATCAATCACGCAACAAAAATGTTGTCCGAAATGGAGAACTGGCTCGTTACTCACGAATACCAGTCGACCGACCAAATGCGCGGGAGTATGAGCCAAAAGCACGCCGGCAATCCGGCAGCGTTCGAAAGAGCCAATTATATGAAAGTGCTTGGCGCCCTGAAATAGCCCGAAGGTTGATAATCCGTATCCCCCTGCATTAAGAACCAGTTCGGTAATAGAATAACATAAAGGGCGCTTGCACAAGCGCCCTTTGATTTTGTTTTAATTGATTGAAAGAAATAAGTGCACTGACCCCTGTTTCATTTCAGGGATTCAAACACCCGGTACTTGCGTACCCAGGAGATTCGCAGGAAATGCGGTAACTAGTTCTTCCTGGCGTATGTCTTCTTTTCACGATAGATGATACGCCCGCGTGATAGATCATAGGGAGAGACTTCCACACGTACCCGATCACCCAACAGGATGCGGATATAATACTTCCGCATTTTACCGGAAAGGTAAGCAAGCACTTCATGCCCGTTTTCCAGCTTAACCCTGAACTGCGTTCCGGGCAAGGCTTCGACGATCGTCCCTTCCACTTCTATCTTTCCTTCATTTTTAGCCATGCACACCTCCTGATTTCTGGAGTACAAACTCCGGCGAATTGCAATCCAAGTACAAGCAATTCTCAGTTTCGATTGAACCGATAACGCCGTTTCGATCGTCGAATCGCTTTCTTTTTCTGTATACGTCGCAATTCACTTTTTGAAACGAACCAGCGTTTACGCCGTATCGTGCTCAGAACACCGCTTTTCGTTACTTTTTTTCTGAAGCGTCGCAGCAATTGTTCCTGAGATTCGTTCGGACGTAAATAAACTGTTGGCAACCTTATCACCTCCTTCTTTTTATAAGATCGCACATACTTCAATGCCGGATGAATAAAAAAAAACCCGGCTGGCGCTCGTGAGAACAGCCGAGTTAGGTACAGAATGATATTTGCATCAAACAAAACCTATCTACTCGCTAAGCATGCTCCTGGTTACCAAAACTGGTTGAATTGGTAAATTGCGCTACTGCTCGAACGCCTAATGTATTATACTCAAAGATGGTGTTCTGTCAAACGAAAACACAGAATACCGCTCATATTCGTGCTTAACCGCCTGTATTCTCCTTGTTCATGCTTCATCCCCCGTCCGTTTGCCAAAATCCCCGTTTTTCTCTCCGATGGCAGAACGCACAGACCGGGGCAATACATGTACCCTGCTCACGAACAGTACAGGCTCTCGTGCCCGAGAATAAATATCTACGCACAATTGACAATCTCTTTTCCTTTGTGTACACTGGTTATAGCCTTCGGGTAAACACAATGAATATCCGAACGTCGAAACAACCATTCTGGTATCACCCCTCCCGGTCATTCTCTCAACACGACAGCAAACTTCCTATCGGCATCCGGTACGCTATTCCCAATACCCATCTGCCTTGAGAAAACCGGGAAACAATGAATGGGATAGCGTTCAGATTTCCCAGTTAATCATTCCTGAAAGGAGGAACACCTGATGAAGCAAATTTCCTATGACGTCAATCGAGCAAACCGTGACCGGAAAACGGAAGTGGAACGGCTGGCAACGCAAGCCAGCCTGGGATGGGACAAAGAATCCCGCACACTCGCCTGGTTCGGTCTCGAAGACGGGATGACGGTGCTCGACGCCGGATGCGGGCCAGGTTTCATCACCAAAAAACTGCTGGACTTTCGCCCCAATCTGGCAATCACAGCTATCGATATCGACCCGTCACTCATCGAAGATGCGCAAGACTATCTGGAACATGCCAAGCCCGATTCCGTCAGCAGTGTGAATTTCAAACCGGCATCGGTAACGGATACACAGCTCCCTGCCAATAGTTACGATTATGCATATGCCCGGCTGCTTTTTCAACATTTACCCAACCCGGGCGAAGCTGCCCGCGAAATCTACCGCGTTCTCAAGCCCGGCGGCAAGTTCGTAATTTATGACATCGATGATGAGATGTTTGGTATCATCTCACCGCCTGTACCTTCCTGGAAGAAGGTTTCGAAAATGCTCGCGCAGGCACAAGCCGCCAGAGGCGGAAACCGTTATATTGGCCGCCAGCTGTGGAGAATTCTGGAAGCCGCAGGTTTCCGCAATATAGACCTGGAAATCATTGCAATCCACAGTGACAAGCTGGGTCTCGAAGCATTTTATCCGCAAATCGACCTCAACCGCCTGCAACCTTACAAAATTTCAGGCATCATCACCGATGAAAACTACGAACAGCTTCGCAAAGAGCGCGAGATGTTCCTTGAATCAGAAGCGCCTTATATCCTGATGCTTGCCTTGATGGTTTGCGGTGAAAAACCGGTCACGCAACCGGTCGATGAATGAATTTGCCGCCCTGTTCAGGAATGCGCAACAACGGAGACACGTCGTTTAACGCCGGTTGATGCATCCATGCCACTTATGGCTTGCCGGTATATTTTCACATTTCACAGATATCTCAAAATGATGGTTTTTCAGAAAGCCATTCGTATGCACCTGTTTGCCACATTCAGGAATTGAAGTATCCCGATTGAGTCAATTCAGACAGTATGTATAAGAACACTGCGGTAATGGCAATAGCCGATACATGACAGATTGATTTTTGTATTTCGTAATTGCAGGAAAAGAAGAAACCAGTAAACCCCCGCTGACACAACAGTTGCATTGATGAACCTGGTGTCAGTAGTTAAAAATAAAAAGTCTCTTGGCGATGACCTACTCTCCCAGGGGGCTACCCCCCAAGTACCATCAGCGCTGACGGGCTTAACTTCCGGGTTCGAGATGTGGCCGGGTGTACCTCCGCCGCTAGAATCACCAAGAGACTGATTGAACAAAATGTTATATAAAGTTGTTAAGACAACTGAAATGAAATAATCACAAATTGGAAAAGAACTGAGTACTCCGCATCACTGTGTTAAGCCCTCGACCATTAGTACGGCTTAGCTAAATACATTGCTGCACTTACACTTGCCGCCTATCAAGCAAGTAGTCTTCTTGCGGTCTTACTCCCTTGACGGGATGAGGGATCTAATCTTGAGGCAAGTTTCCCACTTAGATGCTTTCAGCGGTTATCTTTGCCAGACGTGGCTACCCAGCGATGCACCTGGCGGTACAACTGGCACACCAGAGGTCTGTCCACTCCGGTCCTCTCGTACTAGGAGCAGATCCTCGCAAATCCCTTACGCCCACAGCGGATAGAGACCGACCTGTCTCACGACGGTCTGAACCCAGC
>CAYWFK010000074.1:0-12871 GCA_964457375.1 uncultured Anaerolineales bacterium | reverse complement strand
ACTCATCACATGTTGCAATACCAACAACAGGAATTTTCCGCTTTCGGCGCTTCTGATTGCGCTGCCGGACAACTCCAACAACAAAGCGTCGATGCCATTCCTTAATGCGTAAATCCACCAGAACGAAGCGCCAAACAAAGCGCCAAGCCCTGCCCATCCCCATGAAAGCAGCTTTTGCCTTGGTAACAAAATGCCTTTTCTATGCTGATCCATCTGCTTTATGAAAAGTCCCACACCAACCGGAATGCTGTAAACCAGCGTTAGCCCGAACACCCACAAACCAAACCCGGCAAGAAATCCAAGACCGAACCATTTCCAGTCGAAGCGCCTGCCACCAGACGGATCACTTTGAAAAAGACTGACCCCAAGAAGCAGGATCAGATTCCCAATCAATAACGCTTCCCCATACCCGCCCAGGCTTACCGTTGTGTACAACGTCATTGTTACTGCCGGAATAGACAGACAAGCGGAAGCGAGCACTCCAACGGTTTTGGAACCACTCGCCTGCTCTCCAAGGAAATATGTTGTTAGCAAAATACCGGTGAACAAAACCCCCTGAATGAAACGGATGACCCAAACATGTTCCCCGAAAAGCAGAAAACCGGCAGCAACCAGCCAGGCATCGAAACTTCCCATATAAGCTTGCCCATAGAAAAACAATGGCCTTTCGCCATGAAGAATGTGCCTCGCCATCAAAGCCACAACGGCTTCATCAGCGTTGAACGGGAGCGCGTCGATGATTACCAGCCAATATTTCAATAGAGCGGCAATCGCTATGATCACAGCAAGATACAATCCTGTCCGTTTGGAATCAATTTCCAGTCCGTTCATCTCAACGAGCCTTTTCATCAAATCATGTCACTCCCGTGTCATTCCATAAAACCGGGAACCCAGCATATTTCCGGTTTCATACCTTAATTTATATCCCGTCGAACACGTTTTGATATCTTATAACCAAACAACCCTTTTCTTGTTTTTCCAGCATTCTTCTCATCAGAAACTTGCGATTTTTGCACAGGTAGGCTAAGATAACAATATAGTTATGGTTGATACGACAATCCGATTTCCGACAAATGACAAAATCGCTTACGCTTAGTTTACTATAATCCTCATGCATATTCAAAGAACAGGTTTTCCCGCATATCTCGCCATCGTTTTACTCAGCTGTCTGTCCATTCTGGGCATCATGTCTGTGCCCTTCCATCCGGATGAAAGCACTTACTTGTTTATGAGTTCGGATTTCGACCTGCTGTTGTCAAACCCGCTGGCAATGCAATGGCACCCGGAAAAAACTTCTCCCCGACAAACTTACCGACTGCTCGATGCCCCACTGACCCGTTATTGGCTCGGGTTATTCGAAAAAATAGGCGGAACCCAACCGCTGAGTTCCGATTGGGATTGGGCGAAAACCTGGGATGAGAATGCCAAAAGCGGGGCTTTGCCAACCGCCAAAACTTTGTTTTCCGGCAGGCTTGGCATGACATTACTACTTCCTCTAACGCTGCTTAGCCTGTATCACCTGACCAAATCGTTTTCCAACCAATGGGGAGGAATGATTGCGATCATATTCTTCGGCACCAATGCATTGATTTTACTGCATGCCCGCCGGGCCATGGCAGAAGGGCTGCTCGTCTTCGGAATTGCAATCAGCCTTGTATCCCTATTGAAAGCAGACGAACATCCCTGGCTTACCGGTCTGGCAATCGCGTTCGCTTTCAATGCAAAGCAATCTACGATTGCATTGTTACCGGTCGGCTTGCTCGCTGTTTGCTGGTTACGGGAAAAACCGACACTCAGAAAGATAATCGGTAATACAACATCCTATCTCGTCTCCTTCCTTGTGCTTACTTTATTGCTCAACCCAATCCTGTGGAAAAATCCTGTTCAAACGATCGAGGCGGCTATCCATGCCAGGCAAGTTCTCACCACCAATCAGGTGAATGACATAGCAAGCATAGCTTCTGAAAGAATAATGGATACTCCTCAAAAACGAATTATCGCTATGATCGCACATGTTTTCATCACGCCCCCGGCATTTTCTGAAGTCGGGAATTATCTACAAAACACCAAAGTATCAGAAACGAAATACAGCCAAATCATGAGCAACAATCTATGGAGAGGTTTTCTTCCGGGTGCTGTCGTTATGATCTTTACCCTGACAGGATTTTTCTCCCTGCTTATCGAAGCGACCCGTTCTGCACATAACAGAGAAATCGTTTTAATCATCCTGGCAACATTATCCCAAACGCTTGTCTTATTGGTTGCCCTCCCCTTGCCATGGCAAAGGTATTATCTGCCACTGATTCCATTGACAACTTTTTGGTTTGCAATAGGTATTTACACCATCGGATCATTATTTGGCACCCGATTCTTGCCCGGAAGAACAAGGAAAGTTTCCAATGGATAATACAATTTTAAAGACAAACAAAGCAAATACCATCGGAACAAACGGAACAGTAAATCAGCTTAGAACGATTTTCATTCTGTTTCTGTTCTTCCGATTATCGATACTCTTTTTATTCTCTCCAAACGGGTTGTTCAACGTATACACTGATTACCATTATTATTACCGCATCGCCCGGCTAACCGACAAAGGATTTTATCCGTTCATCAACATGTGGTTCGAGTACCCACCGGTTACAACCTACACGGACATCGGTGCCTATCGACTTTTGCGCCTGATTATTCCCCAAGGGGATTTAAGCGGTATTGGTTTTATTGTTTATACTCGGATTTTAGGGTCACTCTTGCTTGTGTTCGAAACCGGAACACTCGTTTTGCTTCATAAAACCAGCGAGAAACTTTGGGGAATAAATACGGCAAACTGGACTGCCTGGATTTATGCAATGCTCAGCATCCCCCTTTTCTATTGGAATGCCAGTCACAATTCCATCCTTATCTTTTTTATGCTATGCGCAATCTACTTGGAAATCAGCAAGCATTGGATTGCTTCTGCCATCGCACTTGGGATTAGTATCGCCAGCAAATTCACCCCTGTCTTTCTCATTCCGGCAGTAGTATGGCTTTACTGGAAAAAAGAAACCAAAAAAGCTCTTGCATATAGCGCCCTAACAATACTGACAACAATCATTATCTATGTTCCCTTTTACATTCTCGGAGGCTCCGAATGGATTCTCGCGTCTTTCAAGTCACTTGGGAACGTCGCTTCATGGTCAACAGTGTGGGCAATTCTGGACGGGAATTGGGGTCCGGGAAATGTTGGGCCCATAGGAACGCGCATCATCAAAACCATGGCAGGTGTTTCCTATGGTAACCCGGCGAAAATACCCGAAACTTTGAAACTGGCGGTTTTCGGGTTGGGATACGCAGTCCTTTTCTTCTTCCCAATCACCCCGAAAGGAAACAGGAAATTTATCCGCTTTGCGACACTGACTGCAATGATTTTCGTGCTCTGGTCAAAAGGCTGGAGCCCTCAATGGGGAATGCTCGTGATTCCGATGATATTGCTCTCTTTTCCGAACAAGTGGGGTCTGACAATGGTTTTGTTGCTCTCATCAGTCATCATACTCGAATGGCCCCTTTCCGGCATTTTTCACTCTCATTTCATCCTGGCCACTGCAATCATTTTGCGTACTGCCATCATCCTGGTTATTGCCCTTCGGGCATGCAAAAAGCTTTCTTTACCGCCCTGCAACAAGCTTCCCAAAAAGAGAAACCCGGAGCCACTCAACCAGTGAAATCGCGGGTTATTTCTTCTGCGACCAATCTCCCTTGTTTGACAGCTGCACTCAACGACCTGTCCTCCGGATAAAATTGGGTCGAATCTGTAACATACAACCCCCGGATTGGCGAACGCGTACCCGGAATTTGCGATGCAAAATCCGTATGGCAAATCGCCTGAGCATACTTCGCCCGGAAAATCCGGCCTTCTTTAATCCATTTTCCATCAAATTCAGGATTGATTACATGCAGCATCTTTATGTATTCATCAAACAGGTCTTCATCATTCCGCAAATATCTTTCCGAATCGGTTGAAATATAAAACGGAACATAAACGACATGGAAATCATCCCCGCCAATAGTACGGTTCAGATTTGTTAGCTCGATAATCCCGTTGAAGCTAATTCGCGGATCGTAAGTATTAAGCCAGAAATTTCTGGAAAAGCGTCTATCCAAAACAAAAACGGCACAAACAACCCCGATATACTCAATTTGCCCGATTTTCCGAAAATAGGGTTCATCGGAATCGCCGACAAGATTACTCAGCACCGGCAAGGGTACAGTCGACAAGACTGCATCGAAAGGAATCAATTCTTGATCAACCAGTACACCCTCAACACGCTTTTCTGAACGGACGATTTTTATTACTCTCGTATGCGGATATAATTCCGCATTTGGATGCGCCTTCAGATAGTCAACCAAAGCATCTGTCAGCATTTTTGAGCCATGCTCAAGATAACCGAATGCTTCCGGTCCCAACAATTTTTCACGTGAATTTGCCACACGCCAAATCCGGTGCCAAACCCATGCTGCTGAAATTTCCCGATAACGCTTTCCAAATTTTACTTTTAACAGCGGGTGCCAAATCACATCATAGGCTTGCTTTCCGATGTTCCGGATAAGCCATGGGACTGCTTCTATGTGGTCAAGTTCCCGCCATTTTGAACGATACCGTGACCACAAAACATGAATGCCAAAGCGAATCCGCTGGGTGAATGGTACCGGAGCAAACCGCAGTAAATCAAGTGGTCTCCCGAAGGGATACAATCTTCCATTATAAAAAAAGCCTGTATGCGTCCTGTGCCAGTGCAGTTTGCTTTCAATTCCCAATTCTTCAATCAACCTGATTAAATGACTATCCGACTTGCAGATGAAATGATAAAAACGTTCTATTTCGACATCACCCGCCGTAAACGTACTCGCTAACCCGCCGAAAGCTTTATCCTGTTCGAAAAGAGCAACCTTGAACCCGCTATTCACCAAATCATAAGCAGCAGACAAACCTGCCAAACCGCCACCAATAATTGCAATATTTCGTGAATCTGAATGATGCATAAACGACCTTTCTCGATGTCTTAATGGGTTAAAACCAGCCTTTGTTCAATATCTTTTGGTAACGTATTTTTACATATGGAAAATACAACCAGGCTAACAGGAACACGGGTAGCAGCACAACACTATTCCATGCCTGCCTCCAATACGGTGTTAAGTATCCCACAAAAGCGAATAAATAAGCAAAAACCGGTATATTGAAAATCAAAATGAATATCGTACTGTAATAAGGCAAATAAGGCGAAACCAGATAAGTCGTCGCAGTTAATGCTATCAATCGTTTTTCCCTATCCAGCGGAACAAACAAAGCAGGAATATACAAAGGTAATGCCCACAAGCCCAAAGATGCGCTCCACAACTTCGCATGCTTGTCCCCGACAAAGTTCACAATCGATTTTGCATACCATACCGGCCAGGGGCCATACACTACTATACTAATTCCAAAGAGAAAAACCAAGGCGACAAATGCTTTCCACCTGTCTTTTCCCATCCACCACCACAACGCAACAACAGGGATAAAACTGATTTGTGGTTTGAACGAAGCCATGACCAAAGCCAGAAACATCCATCCCCAAGACCTTTTTTGTAAAGCATACCAGCCAACCACAAAAGCTAAAATACCCCATCCTTCCAACTGACCCCACCAAAGAATCCAGAATAAATGTGCCGAAAGCAAAACAGGCAGCGGACGCCCGCCAAAAAGATATACGCCCCACAGAATCATGGCAATCGTTACAGCGACGAAAAGTATATATCCCGCCCTGCCCGGCATGGTAACAAATGGGGCCATGAATAGTGCCAGCCACGGTGGATTTTGCGTCCAGGGGACATCGACGACAGTTTGCAAAGATGCGGGCTCGACAACCATTTTCGTATAACACACATGAAAATCAGCCCCGGGACCAACAAACGCATATAAAAGCCATAGGCTAACCGCAACAGTGGTTACCAGCAGCCACTGTTTTTTTGACCATACCGATCCAAAAACCGGATTCATAAATCTCCCGTACTCACTTGCTTCATCAGGGGTTTTGTACAAGTTTATCACAGATGAGAAAGCATAAGATTGCTGCTTTCTCATCTGTTCATAGGCAATTACTAGAACAGGTATTCCCGGAGTTTTCGACGAATAGTAGGCTGCCTGAGCCTGCTCAATGCCTGCGCCTCGATTTGTCTGACACGTTCTCTCGTAACCCCCATTTTTCTACCCACCTCTTCCAGGGTGTATGCCTGTCCGTCCAAAAGGCCATACCGTAGCTGAAGAATCCGCACTTCACGCGGCGGTAAACCATCCATCACACCGGCAAGTTGCTCTTTGAGCAAATTATAGGTGGCAGTGTCGTCGGGAGCCGGAATTTCATCGTCCCGGATGAAATCACCAAGAACGGAATCTTCTTCATCATCTGTCGGTGTTTCCAGAGAAAGCGGTCGTTTAGCAACCTGAATCATACTTTCGACTTTCTGAGTTGTCACGTTCAAAGCACTCGCAAGTTCATCGACAACCGGTGCCCGCCCCAAACGCTGTGTTAGTTGGTGTTGAACACGCAACAACTTATTTATCTGATCCCCCATGTGCACCGGCACCCGGATCGTTCGTCCCTGGTCTGCTATCGCGCGGGTCACTGCCTGGCGTATCCACCAGGTGGCATAAGTGCTGAACTTATGACCGCGTTTGTAATCGAACTTCTTTGCCGCACGGATCAAACCGATATTGCCTTCCTGAATCAAATCCAGAAAAGGAACCCCCCTACCCATATACTTTTTTGCCACACTGATTACCAGACGGGAATTTGCTGTAATGAGATGTTCCCGGGCTGCCCACCCATCCCGAATATACTTCTGCAAAACCAGGCGCCGTTCGTTGGATACTCTCCCCATCGCCATTTCCTCACGCGCAAGTTTTCCCCGCTCGATCCGTTTTGCCAATTCCACTTCCTCCGAAGCGGTTAACAACGGCACCTTGCTGACCTCTTTGAGGTACAGGCCTATTGTGTCATCCGTATCGATATTCGCAAGGATATTTTTGGGGTCGTTCCTTTCCCCCAAATCATCATCGTTTTTATCTTCTTCGCCTGATAATTCCGTATTATCAGGACCAATACCCGGCTTTTCTTCAAAATAGGAAATACCCGCACTCAATAACGCACTGAATACTTCCTCCAGTTGATTCATGTCATGTTCAGCATCAGGAAAAATGCCTAAAATATCATCGATTGTAACAAAGGTCTTTTTTCTTCCTATTTCAATCAAATGGGCAATTGCTTTAGAATTTCCATTCCCGTCCACTTGCCCGTCTTCCAAATCTTCCAGCTTGTTCAACAAGGATTCATCTATCATATTCTCTCCTAAGTCCTCCCCGATTTATTCGCGAAGGCTTATTTGTTTTAAGAATGCTGATAGGTAAAGGAAGCGAGTGCCTACATTACCAAAGACTTATTATTTTTTCATTTTGTCATGTATTTATGGAGAGCAGCTCCTTTTCATTGCCAAAATCAACACATCCTGAGGTAAAGAATAAAGCCGGCCTGCAGCCGAAACATCCCCGACTATCCCGAAACGGTAGGGGTTAATTCCGGCGCAGGTGATGGTGTCGTTTGAGACGCTGGTGTACCTGTTGGTGTTGGCACGATAGGCGGGTTGGTCAACAAATTTATCATCCCGTCCAGGCTGGTCTTGGAGACAATCTTTGGTTCTCCACCATCAAGACGAAGGTAATATTGCTCATTTGTGATTGTTTGATTACCAACCTCAATCAAATGGTTTGTCCCGTCGCTAAGCGTCAACATTATTCGATAATTCGGTTTGTCCAACCCGATAGCACCTAGCTGATTAAAATCCGTCATCGTCATATCCACCATTGACAGCATCAAGTCGCTGACAGCAGTGGTTATGATTTGATCATCTGTCGAGTCAGGTGCTGACGGTTCGGTCAGCACCCATTTTCCCTGTTTGGTTTGTCGGGAAGCTTCGACAACATTCCCTTCATTATCGGTTACTTTCACTTCCTGAATGAATACATCTTCCGGGATATTCAGCAGAAACTCAATCACCTTTGCGGTACCGGTCATCTGCAAAGAAGCTTTCTCTTGTTCAAGCGCAGGTTTTTGTTTCTGCCAGACGAACAAAGCCCCAAGTAAAGCAACAAAGATAACCAATAGTATCCATGTTGATCGTTTGATCATTGGTGTTAACTTCTCCTTTTTCGCTGAATCCAGATGATAATACCGGCTAACAAAACAATACCCGGTAATATAAAGACCATCACAAGCAAAATGATGTTCATCGTATAAGGCTGCGGCGGCAATAGAATTCTCTTTACGGGGTTCTTTACCGTCAGGTTAATCAGGTTTTCCTGCCCCGCTGCCCAATCAATCGTATTGATGAACATATCCCCGTTTCCGAGGAATTCGAAGTTTTTGTCAGTGCCGAAGTTCGAATCACCAAAAACAGCTACTCTGCTTTTGTTCGCGATTTTGTTGGCGACCACGGCAACTGTCACCGGGCCCAAAAGATCCTCGCCCTCATTCGGTTTAACTTTTTCCCCTTTATCAAGTGAAGCAAAATTCGTCTCCGCCCAGGATTGGGACGATGTCTTGACCAATTCCACCGTGTAGATGCCGTCCTTTTGCTCAACCTGAACACTTCTTGCCGTGGGGAATGCCGTCCCGACTCTTTGCAGTTTATCCGTAATCACATGCTTTCCGTATTGGTCTGCATACGCAACAAATGGCTGCATGGAAGTCATGTCCACAACAATATCATGTCCAAGTTTAATTCCCCAATCGGAAGCCAGATAATCCGCCAGATAATCTTCATCATCACCGAATTTGGTGGCAGGCAAAGGTTCTTCCATAACAACCAGGGCGCCGCCTTTGTCCACATAGGCTTTGAGTAAGTCCACCTCATCTTTCGATAGCGGGTGCAAAGGACCGGCAACGACTACCACGGAAGCATCTTCCGGAACTTCATTCGTCGTCATCAGGTTGAGTTCTGCAACATCATAGTTCTTTTTAAGCAGGATACCAGCTGCTTCGGAATAATCGTCTTTCCCTGAATTCTTCATACTGAATTCACCGTGTCCGGCAAGGAAATACACTTTCTTGCCTTCGTTGCTCATCAATCGGACCAAAGCAGATGTAATTTCACGCTCATAAACCGCTGTAACCAGTTCCTGTTTATCCCCCATTTTCAACACAAGCGTTCCGTCTTTCGTGACACCGGCTTGCTGAACAGCAACCGGGTCAGACAGCGGATCGATAAACTTATATCCGATTTTTCCGTTGCTGTAATACTTGTAGCTTTCCAGAATCTTTCGTGTTTGTTCTGATGGAATATTCGGTGAATAAAAAGCGAGGATATCAACTTTTTCCGGCAAAGCTTTCAACGTATCGATCGTTTCTTGTGCCAGCGTATTCGTTTTGTCAGCTGTCAAGTCCCAGCGCTGGGAATTGTTTTGTACAAAATAATTCAATACCGCGATGATACCTACGAACGCTATCGATAAAACGACCAGGTTGCTACCATAGCGAGCCTGTCTGCCAGTAAAGGCTTTTTTCAATCCTTGCGGATCCAGCAAAACATAAGCCAGCAATCCTGCCAGAATCAAACCCGCAGATATTTTCAGATAGAGATTGAACTCCCGAAACACGATAAACAACCCTGCAGAAACCAGTAATGCTGCAAGCGCAATGTACAAACCGACCGGAGCAAACCGTCTCCATTCAGGTTTCATTATCGCCACCTCCTTGTTTCAACGATGACTGTTCCGAAGAACAAGAACAGAGCTGTTAAACTCAGGTAATAAGTCATATCGCTTAGGTCCAGAATACCTAAATAAAACGTATTATAAAAATGCGACCGGAAATCCAGATACCTCAACAAAGCACTTCCCAAAGACCCCGAAGCCTCCGCCGGAGCACCGACAAGCCACAAAAGCAATACAGCGCCCAAGGTTGCAAAAAAGGCTGCATTCTGGTTCTTGAAAAGGGAAGAAATAGCTACCCCCAAAGATATCAATGAAGCGGAAATCAACAGTAATCCGACATAACTGGCAATCACTTTGCCGTGATCAATCCCCGGAGTAACCAATCGGTTAAGAATCAACGGATAAATCAACGTTACCGCCAGTATCGTGACAATGAAAAGGAATCCTCCGAGCCATTTTCCAACGATAAGCTCCCAATCCCGAACCGGGGCTGTAAGCAGTAGCTCGATTGTCCCCGTTGATTGCTCAGCAGCTATCAGCCGCATGGTAATTGCCGGAACAACAAAAATCAGCAAAGTGACAATCGGTCCAATCACTATGTTCACGCTTGGCGCATATTGCTGCAAAGAATAGGCAAGCACATTCGTGTAAAACAACACACCCAAAACCAAGAAGAAAAGGAAAGCAATCATATACGCCATCGGTGTGCTGAAATACAAATGGTATTCTCGTTTGGCAATCGTCCAGATATTACGCATCAGCTACCTCCTCTCCTGATTCGATTTCATCTAATGGCACCGGCTCATCTCTGGTTAATTGCAGGAAAATTTCCTCCAGGCTGATACCGACAGGCCTCATTTCCAGCAATTGATAGCCATTCTCGATGATAGTTTTTGCCACTTCCGGGCGCACATCATCGCCGGGGGCAATCTCGAACTCCAATCCACCGGTTTCTTCAGCACGAACACTGGAAACACCAGGAACCCGTTCGATTAGATTGAGCAGCCCGTCATAATCCCCGCGAATCTTCAGGAAAATCCGCTGAGCACCCGTCAGGCGTGCCTGAAGTTGTTCAGGAGTATCTTCGGCAACGATCTTTCCCTTGTTGATAATCAGAACGCGATCGCAAATCTGCTGGGCTTCTGACAAAATATGTGTCGAAAGCAGAATTGTATGTTCTTTCCCGATTTCCCGAATCAAATTCCTTACTTCGCGAATCTGCGCAGGATCAAGCCCGATTGTCGGTTCATCTAAAATCAAAACCTCGGGCTGATGCAAAATCGCCTGCGCAAGGCCAACACGCTGGCGCATGCCTTTGGAAAGGTTGGAAATATAGGATTCGGATCTGTCTTCCAGTTGCACTTTTTCCAACGTTTCATCGACAATATCTTCCGCATTTTTCAAATGCCGAAGATCCGCCATGAATTTCAGATATTCGAATATGGTCATGTCGGGATAAAGAGGAATACTCTCGGGCATATAGCCAACAATACTTCTAACCTTCAAAGAATCATCGATGACATCGTACCCGCCTATCGTTACATGGCCTGATGTCGGCGGCATAAACCCTGTCAGAATACGCATTGTTGTTGTTTTTCCCGCACCATTCGGCCCCAAAAATCCCAGCACTTCCCCCTTCTTTGCATGAAAAGAAATATGATCGATTGCTCTTCTGGGCCCATAGTCCTTGGTCAACTCTGTTACATGTATCATAGGCACTCCCATTTGCTCATCGAATTGAATGTTTTATCAATGTACTGCACAAGAAAAAGCACAAACGCTCATAGTATGCGCAGTGCTTCCTCCTCCAAAATCAAGGTAAACTATACATTAATCAAGAACCGAAAGTCAAGGTTTTCCATCAATTCTAATAAAACGCTAATATAGAATCGGGGTTCCAGGCGCCAATTTTAGTTGTTTAACACACATACATAACTTGACACATTTCTGGACGACCTTTAAAATCCAAAAACCTAACCAATTTAAATCCCATCCACTCTCATATCCGCGGAGGAAAACTTATCATGTTTGGATTAACCAACTTTGAGCAAGTTGCTATTTGGAGCGTTATGGGTATAGCAATCCTTGGTTTGTTATACGCGATCTTTCTCAGGAGGCAAATTCTCGGGGAAGACACAGGCAGCAAGGAAATGCAGCAAGTATGGAATGCCATCAAAGAGGGGGCAGATGCTTACCTCCAGCGGCAGATGAAATCCATTCTTCCTTTAATACTGATCCTTACCGTTTTGCTCTTTGCGTCGGTTTTTGTTGTTCCGCCATCTCCCGAAGCTTCCAACTGGTATTGTATGGCGTTCAAGGGGGCGAGCCTTGAAACTGTCGCATCATGCGCACAAGGATTGACGCCAAACGAAGCTCAGAATATTCGCACGTTGATTGGTATCGCCCGCGCCATCGCCTTCATGATGGGCGCGGGTTTCTCGCTGACAGTAGGACAAATCGGCATGCGCATGGCGGTTCAGGGCAACGTCCGTGTTGCTTCGGCAGCCCGTCACAGTTTCAGTGATGCTTTACGTATCGCTTATCGTACCGGAACAATCACCGGTATGCTCACAGACGGGTTGGGCTTGTTCGGCGGAACGCTCATCTTCATGATCTTCGGGGTCGCCGCTCCCGACGCCCTGCTTGGTTTTGGATTCGGCGGGACCCTGCTGGCGCTGTTCATGCGTGTCGGCGGCGGTATTTATACCAAAGCAGCAGATGTTGGCGCTGATTTGGTCGGCAAGGTCGAGGCAGGGATACCGGAAGACGACCCGAGAAACCCCGCCGTTGTTGCAGACCTCGTCGGCGATAATGTCGGCGATTGTGCGGGCATGGCAGCAGATATTTTCGAATCTTACGAAGTTACCATTGTTTCCAGCCTGATTTTAGGTGTGGCACTGACATCCATCACCGGCCAACTGGAATGGATCCGTTATTGGACTTTTGAAAGTGGATGACCAACTTATTGTCCGTAACAGGCAGCGATAGGTTTCTTTGATTGGTCGTGGTGGATTAAAATGAAAGACAAACTTATGGTCCTTCCATCGAGGCGGAGGTCCTGGACAAGGGTTGCTTTATGGTCCTCTCATCACCAGTCTGAAAACTAGAAATAAAGGACGACGATGGTCTGTCATGAAAGGGATATCTAAAACA
>CAYWFK010000073.1:0-12948 GCA_964457375.1 uncultured Anaerolineales bacterium | reverse complement strand
CACCAGATTTACCCAAGCAGCGACGCCATAACCACCGGGCGGTTACCTACACACCCGCGCTTCACAACCTTGCACGCAATCAACCGCTGCAAGGTTGTTTTTGTTGCCTGCCGCGTGAAGAAAAAGGGATCAGGAGCAACTTCGGGCTTTTATCAACCGAATCAAACTGTGAAAAGACAGCAAGATGGTTTTGCCGTTTCAGGGTTCAACTCCGGTATGAAAACGACTAGTTCCCGTCACCTCCCTGTTTTCAACAAGTTAATATGGGATTTAACAAAATATTTCCCCCATGGTTTTTTTATCAGTAGTATAATGTTCAGATAACATGATATTATAAGCAAGTTTAATATTCGCATTCACCCTATTCGTCTCATTGTAACCACTCATATTTTTAAATGAAAAGTATCAGAGGATCCAGTGGCGTAATATCTCCAACAAGTCCCCAATCAAGAGATATTAATCCGGCATTTTCCCCTACTGCATCTGGCGATGTTTTCTGCCGCCAATGAACAGGAAGACTTCACCTGTAAACAGTTACATGAGTAAGAATTAACAACACTACTATTACCCACATCATCGATAATAAAGAATATTTACAGGCCCGAGTGATTCAAGATGGCAGGGAAAAGATGAACTTATTGTTTTTTTCGGGTGTTTCACCCCATCAAACGATACCGGTATCACGTTTTGCCATCTTTCCCCAGGTTTAGACAAAATCATCACTACGATCAGCACAAAATGATTGCACCTGCCAAAAATTTTGTTAATGAAAATGGAGGTTTAAAATGTTCAAAAAAATAGGCATTCTCGTTTCACTCTTCGTTTTGTTGGCGTTAGTGTTCGCTGCCAACGGATTCGCCTACAATACCAGTGCGGCTACAATGATGACAAATTACTATACTATATTGGGAACAGAAGGTATTGGAACCCAAGGACAGCATATAAGCACGCATGGTCCCGCACCATCTGTTGGCGACTATGCAACGACTCGTTGTCGCTACATCAACGTCCCCAATACCCAACTTGGAGATTATAAGCTCATCTACCCATTGCATCTGCCTAACGGTGCGAATGTTACCAAAGTTTCATTTCACGTCGCGGATTTCAATTCTTCCGGTTCTTTATGGATGAATCTATACTCCAAAAACTGGAACAGCCGGGATTACGGTGATATGAAAAGTTTTACACTCACCCCTGTTGGAAATGTCGGAGATACAACCGTTACCATAAGCAATCTGAATTGGAACATTGATAACAATAACAAAGTTTACTGGATTGATATTTCTCCACAAAACAGCGCAGATCCCGGTCAATTATGTGTTTACAGCATCAAGGTCGAATATACCATCGACGGGGTATTCCTGCCATTAATTCAACGCGGCGGATAATTTTCCGTCCGGGAGAAACCCAACCCGGTTACCAGCCGCATCTATCATCACCCGGATAGCACACCAAACATAACGGCAGTGGCAGCCATTACCGCAACACAACACATTCCGCCAGCCGAAACCTGTCATTGCCCGGTTTGCCCCTAACACGAGCAACAATCCATAGTGCCCGCATCCCGCACATGACTGGGCTGGTTCAGAAAACGCCGTACTATTCTTCTTTCCTGTTACATTAATTCCGGTTCGTTCATCATACGTCCCCCGGCTCGCTTACTCTTCCAATCCGGTTGCATACCCGGCGCAAATATCGAAAAGCCTTTCAGCGGCTTGCCAGTTGCGCATAAAAGGACAAGCCACCTGTTTTTTATGTTCGAAATATCCACCGCTGACCTCTTCACCGATGGCTTGAGTCGCCAGCCATACGGGGGTTGCCGCCCCTTCGTCCGGGGTTTCATGGCCTCCAAAACCGAGGTCGTTGCTCAATTGTGAATTAACATCCCCCGGATGGCAGACATTTACCGCAATCCCTGTCTTCTCCCAGCGTTTGGCGAAAACCGCAGTAAGCATACGTTCAGCCTGTTTGGACTGGCGGTAGGCGGCATCATTATCATATCGCCGCACCTTGAACTCCAAATCACCCAAATCCAGCCCCCCTGCCCAATAAGAAGCAACGTTGACCACACGCGCCGGCACAGCAGCCCTAAGAAAAGGCTCAAAAGCAACCATCATCCGGTAATAACCTAATACATTGGTCGCGAATTGCAATTCGATCCCTTCCGGCGTTTCCAGGCGCCGGCGAGGGGCAATACTTGCGTTGTTTATCAGACAATGCAAACTCCCTTTCCAGGATTCTGCAAGCATCTTGATTTCAGCCCATCTCGACAAATCAGCAAGAACGAAATGCACATCAGGATTGCCGCTTCGACGGACAATTTCCCTGACCGCCTGTGCGCTTTTCTCCTCATTTCTGCCGAGAATCACAACCCTGCACTCCCCCTGAGCGGCAATTTGTGCGGCAATCGCCTTTCCAATCGCTCCGGTTGCTCCGGTCACAAGATACGTCTTTCGCATTCGCCCGGCATCATTCATCACAAACTCCTGTCCCGTTCCGGTTTCTGTATTTTCACGAGAAGCCTTCCCCGCCAAATGCAAGGGTTTTCCACTCAACCAGCCAAATTATACCAATGCTGTTCAGTATAAACCAAACAGAACTGGGGAACAACCAATATACCGGCCTATTTATAAGTATTTCTTATGCGTGAACATAAACACTCCCTATATTCGTTTATTACATTTGTCACTATATCAAAGCCAAACGGTTTACTATAATCGATATGTGAATAAATACACAATTTCCATCCATTTTGGAGCATTGGAGAGCCCGTGATGAACAGAAAAATCCCCCTCCTGATGTTGAGTGTGCTCGTTTTTTTCGCTTTGTCTGCCTGCGGTAAATCAGCGCCTCTTGATCCGCAAAGCGAGTTGGAATCCAAAATCGGCATCTCGCTCGATCCGGGCCCCCCGGAACCCACCAGATTACCGCCAACGCTCATTCCGACACCCACACCGACCCTGCTGGCGGTCTATACCCAGTCGAAAGCATGCCTGGATTGCCACTCAGACAAACAAGCACTCATCGCAAACGCCAAACCGGAAAAGAAAAAGGAATCCGAAAACGAAGGTGTCGGTTGAGGAGGCGATGTGGCTCCGTTGGAGCCATGGGAAAAAGTGCTCGTCGATCCGGAAAAATTCCTCGCCACTGAACACGGGAAAATCGCCTGCACCGCTTGTCATCACGGATCAGACTCGCCGGATAAGGAATCCGCACATACCAATTTGGTCATTAATCCAAGCGCCGATCCGGGCACTTATTGCGCCGGCTGCCACGAAAATATCTCGGCAGAATTCCCGAAAAGTCTCCATGCCACACAGGCAGGTTACTGGACAGTCATCGACACCCGGAGCACGCCGGAAAATCACCCTGCCCTGCAAGGGATGTTCGACAATCATTGCAGCAGCTGCCACACCACATGCGGTGATTGCCATGTCAGCCAACCGAACCCCGTCGGCGGCGGCTTCATTCAGGGGCATGTCTTCAAAAAGACCCCGTCTCTTTCCCGCAACTGCACCGCCTGCCATGGCAGCCGCGTTGGCAGCGAATACATGGGCAAGCACGAAGGGCTGAAAGCGGACATTCACTTCCGCAAAGCCCGTATGAAATGCACAGACTGCCACGACGCCAGAGAAATGCATGGGAATTACACAGCTATGGGAATGGAATCCCCGCCTAATCACCGCTATGCCGGCGGTCAGATTCCCGCCTGCGAGAACTGCCACAAACTAAGTGACATGGAGGCGGAAAACCGCAGTACGCATGTAACCCATTACAACAAGTTATCCTGCAATGTCTGCCATTCACTCGAATACACCAGCTGCGATGGCTGCCATGTTCAGGTTAGCGAGAAGACCGGCAATCCCTACTTTTCGACAGAAAACACCGGGCTGGGTTTTCTCATCGGGCTGAATCCCCGCAAAAGCGAATCCCGCCCTTATGATTATGTCCCGCTGCGGCATATTCCCATCGCCAAAGACAGCTACCAATATTACGGCGCAAACCTGCTGCCAAACTTCAATGCCCTTCCAACCTGGGCATATGCCACACCGCACAACATCCAGCGAAAGACACCGCAAAACCAGCGCTGCGAAAATTGTCACGGGAATGCCGATATCTTTCTCACGGCGAACAAAGTCCAATGGAAAGAACTCACCGCCAACCGGAACGTCATTGTCAACAATCCCGTTCCCTCTGTCGATGTTCTTCTCTCTCGCATGCCTGTCTTGTCTGTCAGGCACCGCACGCTGTACGGTGAGGCATGCCTGGTCTGTCACGGCAAAAACGCCAGAAACCCGGTATCAGATACACACCTGCTTTACTCTGATAAGGAATGCACTACCTGTCACCGAATGCCCGGGCAATGACTTAAGCAAAGGCAAAACAGAAAAACAGGTTCAACCATGGTTCATTCAACCATTTATCACGAAACAAAGGAGCATTAAATGAAGAAACACATCTATCTCATCTTTTCACTTCTCGTCATCGCCGGTATGCTGCTAAGCGCCTGCGGTCAAACTGCCGAGAAAACCCAAGCCCCGGCAGAACCGGCGGAATCCGTTGTCGAGACCAAAGAAGCGGCACCGGTGGAAACAGAAGCGCCCGCCGCCGCACAGCCGGAACAAGATACTCCGGACCTCGATGGGGCATTCGGCACACTGCTTGCCGGGATGAAAGCCTACAACACCGTCAAACCCGATGCTTTGCTGGCTGAACTCGTCGAAGATACACCGCCATTCCTCCTCGACGTTCGCACCACCGCAGAAGTCGAAAAAGCAGGCCACATCCCTGCCGCCGTCAACATCCCCCTGGCTGAACTCGCCAAGCATGTCGACCTGCTCCCGGCTTTCGATACACCCGTTGTCGTTTACTGCGGCTCAGGTTGGCGCGCTACCATCGCCATGACCGCTCTCTCCGCCCTCGGCTGGGAAAACGTCCGCGCACTCAAAACCAAGTTCGCTTCCTGGGCAGAAGCCGGTAACCCCGTCGAAGAAGGTCTCCCCGAACCCGGTATGGTGCTCGACACAGCCCACCCAGACCCCGCTCTCCTCGCCTCCATCGATGCCATGCTCTCCGCTATCCCCAAGGGCTTTGGCGTCATCTCAGCAGAAGATTTCACCCTCGCTATGGATGACAACCCCGCCCTCGTCATCATCGACGTCCGCAAAGACGCTGAACTCGAAAAAGGCGGTATCATCGACTCCGGTGACATCCCCCAAATCCATATTCCTCTCGAAGATTTCATCGCCAAACAGGCTGACTGGCCCCAGGACAAGAACGCCGCCATCGTCGTTTACTGCGGCTCCGGCCACCGTTCCACCATGGCAATGACCATCCTCTGGGCTTATGGTTACACCAACGTCAAAAGCCTCAAAGGCGGCTTCGGCAACTGGGTCAAGGAAGGGTATCCGGTTTCCGGCGGCGAACAAGCCAAGGCTCCGGACCTCGATGGGGCATTCGGCACACTGCTTGCCGGGATGAAAGCCTACAACACCGTCAAACCCGATGCTTTGCTGGCTGAACTCGTCGAAGATACACCGCCATTCCTCCTCGACGTTCGCACCACCGCAGAAGTCGAAAAAGCAGGCCACATCCCTGCCGCCGTCAACATCCCCCTGGCTGAACTCGCCAAGCATGTCGACCTGCTCCCGGCTTTCGATACACCCGTTGTCGTTTACTGCGGCTCAGGTTGGCGCGCTACCATCGCCATGACCGCTCTCTCCGCCCTCGGCTGGGAAAACGTCCGCGCACTCAAAACCAAGTTCGCTTCCTGGGCAGAAGCCGGTAACCCCGTCGAAGAAGGTCTCCCCGAACCCGGTATGGTGCTCGACACAGCCCACCCAGACCCCGCTCTCCTCGCCTCCATCGATGCCATGCTCTCCGCTATCCCCAAGGGCTTTGGCGTCATCTCAGCAGAAGATTTCACCCTCGCTATGGATGACAACCCCGCCCTCGTCATCATCGACGTCCGCAAAGACGCTGAACTCGAAAAAGGCGGTATCATCGACTCCGGTGACATCCCCCAAATCCATATTCCTCTCGAAGATTTCATCGCCAAACAGGCTGACTGGCCCCAGGACAAGAACGCCGCCATCGTCGTTTACTGCGGCTCCGGCCACCGTTCCACCATGGCAATGACCATCCTCTGGGCTTATGGTTACACCAACGTCAAAAGCCTCAAAGGCGGCTTCGGCAACTGGGTCAAGGAAGGATATTCCGTAAAAGAATACGCTGCACCCTAACCTTGCCGGTTATTTCCAAATCAAAAAAGGCTGTCCTGAAATCAGGACAGCCTTTTTTTCTTTGCTTCCCCCTCAAGCAAACTGGATTCTTAATCTAAAGTAAAATCCATAATAACGATTTATAGCCCCTTCATGACATTACCGATAACGAGCACTACATACGCAACAAGAAGCAGCCAAAATGCCCACGCCGAAAGCAGCGGAACAGAGACAAAGGTGCCGATTAGTGCGAGTACTGCCAGTACAACGGTAACCCAAAACAGATTTTTCTTCGGTGCATTCAATTTCATGATTTACCTCCTTTTGTATATTTGGAAAGTTTACCCCGCCGTATCTTCCACAATATGGGTAATTTCCCCAAAATCAAGGAAAGGATCAGCGTAGACAAGAATCTTTCCATTGATATCAATAGTATTTTATCAGAAAAAAGGCTTTTTGTTGATAACTTTTTGTTATACAAAAACCGCTATTGATGATTTATTGTCTCAGACTACGCTGACGCCCGTAGATGGAAATCAGAACCAGCAATGTGCCGCCAAGCACCATACGCCGAACGGAATCCGGCATTTGCATCGTTGTCAACAGGCTGGTTATCAGGGTCAAGACGATTGCTCCCGCCATGGTACCCCAATAACTCCCCTTGCCTCCGGAAAGCAGCGTTCCACCCACCGCAACCGCAGCAATCGACGGGAAAAGAAAGGGCTGTCCCAGATTGATGAAGACAACGCCGGTATTTCCCACCAGCAAAAATCCGCCGAACCCCGCCAATGCCCCTGCAAGAGAATATGCAGCAAGATTCATCGCCGTTACTCTCACCCCGGATAGATTGGCAGTGACCCGATTGACACCAATTGCAAACAGGTACTTACCGAATGCAGTACGCTCCAGGAGCAGCCACATCAACACGCCAAAAACAATCCAAATGATGATTGCCCCCGGAATCTTGCCAATCACCGGGCGGGCAATGATATCCCGCATCACCGGAGCGATTTTCCCGCTGACATTCCCGTGGTTGATCACGATAATTGCGCCGGTAACAACCCCGGCCATTCCCAGCGTCATCACAAAGGGCGAAATCTTGAGAAAAGAAATTCCCGCACCGTTCAACAGACCGATAAACGCGCCCACCAAAAGCGAAACCAACAGCGCCACCAGCACTTTGTCATCTCTGCCATTGACGATGACATAGGTCAAAATCGCTGTCAACGTCACCACAGAACCGGAAGAAAGGTCGATTCCTTCGTAACCGCTGATAATCACCAGCGTTTGCCCGGCAGCAATGATCCCCAGAAAAACTGCCAGACGGACGATGTTGGTTGCCTGGGCAATGGCAACATTGGCATCGTTTCCATATCCGTTCGGAAGCAAACCGGAAAGCAGAAAAAGGACAACCGCCAGAATCAATGCCGCTACCGGAGGAGAAAGCCGAATCTTTTTCACCATGATGTCTTCCTCCTGCCAATCAAATCAATGATACCCGGAGCAGCCAATGCTGCAACGATAATGCTTGCTTTGATGAGTGTCTCCCACCAGGTATTGATGTGAGAAAACGAAACGATATTTTGAATCAGTCCCAAAGTAACCGCTCCCATCAATGGCCCAGCCACCCCTCCAACACCGCCGCTGAATGCCGTTCCTCCAATGACAACAGCCGTAATCGAAGTCAGCACCATCCCCGCCCCGATTTCCGCGTTGCCCGAACCGCTGAGCATGGTAATCGCAATACCCGCAAAAGCGGAAAACAACCCGGAAATCACATACGTGCTGAACCGAACGGTACGCACCGGCACGGCTGTTTGGTAAGCCGCTTCCGTATTTCCGCCAACGGCATAGAGATACCTGCCGTATCGGGTCGAGCGAATCACCCACCACACCAGAAGAACAACCGCAATGATGTAAAACGCGAGGGGAATTCCCAGCGGAGTCGTACTACGATAAAACGCCGAAATTTCCTGCGGAATACCGCCGCCGGGATTGGGCAGGATAAACAACGCCAAGCCAGCGTATAAAAAGCCGGTTGCATACGTTGTGATAATTGGCTCCAGCCGCAAAATAGCGATGAAGAATCCGTTCACCGCCCCGGCCAGCAGCCCGATAACAAGCACGATGAAAACATACTGCCACATTTGCTCCGGGGTTCCCTGCAAACCGACCTGCGTCGCCAAAACCGTATTGACGATAGAAACAATCCCGCCTACGGAAATATCGATCCCGCCGCCAAGCATCACAAATGCCTGCCCGGCAGCCAAAAAGATCAGGGGGAGGAATACCCGCAGATTGTTATTCAGCATATCCAGCGAAAGTAAATTGGGTTGCAGGATCGTGTTGATCACAAGTGATAAAACAAGCAGCACAAACGGAAACAGTGCGGGATAGCGGCTGACCAGATATTTCCAGGAACGCTTTTTCAACGGGCACCTCCGTTTGGAATTCCCAAGCTTGCGGCAATCAAATTTTCTTTCGTCAATGCGTCACCCCGAAGTTCTGCACGGATCTCGCCATCCTGCAAGACCAGCACACGGTCACACAAGCCGACCAGTTCCTCATCATCACTGCTATAAAACAATATCGTCTTGCCCTGCTCGCAAAGCCGGTTGAGCAGCACATAGAACTCAGCCTTGGTACCGACATCCACACCTTTTGTAGGGTCGTTCAGTAAAAACAACTGCGGTTTGCGCAGCAGCCATTTCCCAATGACCACTTTTTGGGCATTCCCGCCCGAAAGGCTGCTGACAGGTTCCTGCAAACCTGCCATTCTCAAACTCAGGCTTTCACCGGTTTTTCTGGCATCCATCCTGGCTTTTTTCATTTTCAAAAGAACGCCGTACCGTCTCCATGAAGGCAGCAAGAAGTTTTCCAAAATGGAACGGGTGTACAACAAACCCTCTTTCGCCCTGTCACCCGGCACGAGAGCCAGACCTTTTTTCATCGCTTCTCTCGGGTGGTGGAAATGAACAGGTTCGCCAAAATAGCGTATTTCCCCAAGAAAAGCAGCCGCACCAAACAAAGCCAGCAAGAGATTACGCTGTCCCTGTCCCTGCAAACCGCCAATCCCGATTAGTTCCCCTTTCCGGGCATCGAACGAGATGCCTTTGAGAATATCGGTTTGCAAATTGCGCACGACCAGGCAAAGATCGCCATTGCCGGATTCTGCTGCTGCGCCATTATGTGTACGGGAAAAAGCAAACGCCGACTTTTGTTCAATCATCAATTTAACCAGTTCTTCGCCGTTGACATCCTTGATGTTTCCCGAACCGACTGTTATCCCGTTTCGCAGCACGCTATAACGGTCAGCAATTTCGAAGATTTCTTCCATGCGGTGGGAAACAAAAACGATGGCTTTTCCCTGCTCTTTCCAGCCGCGAATCAGCTTGAAAAGCAAGTGCACTTGCCGGTTATCCAGGCTCGCAGTTGCCTCATCGAGGATAATCATCCACGGGTCGAAACTCACCGCTTTGAGAATTTCGACAATTTGCTTTTCATCCGGCGAAAGTGAATCCACAATGGCATCCGGCTTAAGCGCATCGCTAATCGTTCCTGCGAAAAGGTCGATAAGCGCCTGTGTTTTGCGCCGCACCTGCTTGCGGTCAACCAATCCCAGCACATTCATCGGTTCGCGCGTCAGCCAAATATTATCTTCCACAGTCATTTGTGGAATCAAGCTCAGCTCCTGAAACACGGTGGCAATTCCGATATCTTTTGCTGCCTGCGGCGATGAAAAACGGATTGGCTGATTATTAAGAAGTAGTTGCCCTCCATCGAGGACAACTACTCCATTGATGACCTTTGTCATTGTACTTTTGCCGCTTCCATTAGCGCCAATCAAAGCAACCACTTCACCAGAGCGGACGTCAAGGTTACCGTCTTCAAGCGCTACCACACCGCTGTAATGTTTGACAATGTTTCGTGCAGAAAGCGTCATTTGTACGTTCATAGATTTACTTTTCGAAGAAAGCGTCTACAACTTCCTGATCGGTCATGATGCCGTCCAGCAAATATGCATCCGGTTTGTCTTTACAAATGTCCAAACCTTCCTGCAAGTTTTCGCCGGTGATCACAATCGGAACCGGTATGACGAAAGACAAACCATTGGCGCCGCCAAGTTTGGTTTTATCGACTTTTTCGCCCATCAGCATATGGATAGCAATCCGCAGTCCCGTTGGTGATACGCCGGGAGGATTGGCAACGGCGATAGTATCGAAATCCGGATGGTCTTTGAGCACTTCTTCCCACAATTTGAGGAACTGGCAGCGGCCTTCGCCGACACCAATCGGGAATTTGGCAGGATTGGCAGCCATGACTGCTTGCAAGGCACCAATTGCCATACCATCCTGGGTCCAGTAACCATCCAAAGTCGGGTAAGCAGCCAGGAAATTCGACATCACTTGTTGGCCGGTTGCTTCATCCCATTTTCCGGTATCTTTTGCCAGCACCTTGATATCAGGATAATCCGCAAGCACTTCGGCGACGCCATCCATACGGGCAACATTTGCCGGGTGTCCGGGGAAGCCTTCGATTTCGACAATGTTCCCTTTGCCGCCCATCTTTTCAGCGAGCCACTTGGCGCTGGTCTTCGCCCATTCTTTCTGGTCGATACCGACATTATAAACATCGGGAACGTTGAGTTCCTGATCAACGGAAATCACGATGATTCCCTTGGAAACCGCTTCTTCGAGGGTGGCATTCAACCCGTTCACATCGCCCGGGTTCACCAAAATCGCATCGACGCCTTTTGCCATCAGATTCTGCAGCTGCTGAATCTGTCCGGCAACATCTGTGTCAGCGCTTTCGATTACCAATTCATTGGTAATCCCCTTGTCCATATATTCCTTATTGACTTCGATAAGCTCCGCAATCATTTGCGTGCGATACTCACTGCTGATGAAAGGATTCGAGATACCGATTGTGAACTTCTTGGCAGTTTCCTTCGCCGGTTCTTCCGCTTTCGCTTCAGTAGCCTTCGGAGCCTCGGTTGCCTTGGGGGCTTCTGTTGCTTTGGGTGCACATGCAACCAGCACAGCCATCATCAAAACAACGGCAATCAGCAGGCCGAACAAATGCTTCCTTTTCATTTTTAACTCCTTTTCAAAACTTGGCGATTTATCTATCTTCTTCAAGCGCAATCCTCACGGGTCTGCACTCCCCAGTTCGTATTACCGGTTCCACAAATCTGGTGCTTTTTCGCATCTTTTATCCTTACACCACCTCCTGACATCATGTTTTCGTTGTATATTGATAGCACATGATGTTATTATAGCATATTTCACCACCGGTATGATGTTATCGTTTAAGAATAATAAAAAAATGTCACACTGCGCTCCCCAAATGTTTACAATCAATCAGGAAACACCGAATGACATCAATACTATATCATAAAACCAGCCTGTTTTCAATCGCCCGTTTTCCAGTGCAGCAAGAACACAGCGGTGCTTGTCTTCCTGATGTTGTTCGAGCATCGTTGATGAAGCCAATCCGGGGCTGCACCATCCAAGTGAACCGGCTCGTATCATCATTTTGGCACAAAACGCCATAAAACAAGCGGGGTTTCCACTGTTTTCACAGCCGGAAACCGCCACTCCCCGGCAACCAGCAGCCTGACGGGTTGAGCTTTATCTTCGTTTACGGGAAAGCGCATGCACTGCCGGTTTTTCAGGAAATCCATTCACAACGGAAATTCCCCGCCGGTCATCTCCCCTGATGATCCTCTGCCGCAGAACGCTAGCGGTTCTCCCAACGCTCCCACAACAGCGCCAGCGTTTCTTCGAGGCGCGCTCCCAAGGCGGCGCCTCTGCCGGTAGTTACATCATCCTCGTTTTCGAAAACGGCATAGGGAACCTGTATGCCCTGAATAGGCAAATAAGCTTCATGACCGCGACTGATTTCATCCCAATCATCTTCCCGGTACATTTCCGCCATTTTCGCATCCGGCAGGCCATGTTCCAGAATACTGTCCGCTTTGGCAGGGTTGAAACGGGCACGGTTTTTCCGCAAAGATTCCTCCCAGGAAACCCTGACATACATCACCGCAAGCCGCTTTACCACTTCGCCGCTCAAATGCTCAAACGCTTTTGCGTATCCACCGGATGGTTTGCCGCGCGAAAATTCCAAAAGCGTTGTCTTCGTCTGATGATACGCCGGCTCATGACGCAGGCATTTCGAATATTCAAGACACATACGCCGGATCAGCACATGCCAAAAATAGTTTTCGAGGAAATATCCCTGAACATTCGAATGCAAACGCGGATAGCCCATTTCTTCCAGAATGCGGTCTTCTTCGAACCACGCCCACAGCATTGGAAAATCATCGATGACATCGAACGGATGGAGATGGAAACGCCTTCGTCTTTCATCAGGATTCGTTTTTTTTAGATAATCGATGATTTCACTTTTCCCGGCAGCCGGTCGGGCAATCAACAAAAGAATATCGAACGTTTGATTTTGTATTGTCATAATGAACCTTTCAGAAATGATGGTAAACGGCTATCTATCGAAGCATCGCCAGGCCGAACCTGATGGCATCGTCAGGTCGCGGCGGCGCTATTCTGCCCGAAGCCCGAAGCCCGAAGCCCGAAGCCCGAAGCCCGAAGCCCGAAGCCTATCCATTATAAAGAAAAGACGCCGCTTTGCAAAGAAACGTTTTCCGGTAAATCATGCTTATCATGCCAGACAGTTTCCGAACACATACGGGTTTTCTGCCCACAGCGCA
>CAYWFK010000072.1:0-13369 GCA_964457375.1 uncultured Anaerolineales bacterium | reverse complement strand
CGCCGTTATCCGTTGGTAGGACAAAACGGGATATTGCTTGTTGTGCTTGCGGATAACCAGCGGAACGGGACTTTGCACCCGTATTACGGAATCAGACCATAGCCGTGTATTCAGGGGGGGGGAGATGATATCTGTTGTCAGAAGGTGAAGTCCGGTTTCCCTGACGACACCGGCAACGCTCATCGAGAATGTGGATTTCTCAATGGGTTTATCGTGGTAATACAAGGTGATTTTTTTATGCAAAGACAGAATGACAAGAACACCCCCGAAAAACATCAAAAAAACGGCAATTCTGCGTAGAAAAAGGTTGTTCTTATAATAGACCATGGATTCACTTATTCCCGGGTACAGAAGAGCCGCTAGACAGGTTCCCCGGCGGCACCCAGAAATACCTCCTTAGTGCTGCTTCCTTTCGGACCTGACACGGTTCGAAGGGTTCTGCCGCGCCGGACCCATCTAACGACTCGGGGAAAAGCATACCTCAGGATTTAATCATTGTCAACATGATGATGCGGGTGGTTGCTGTGCAGCAAAATCCCGCTCATGATGACGATTACGATAAGACTGGCGCCGATGATCAATCCTTCCCCGCTGCCAGGCTGGTTTTGTGGTTCGGGATAAGGTGTTTGAAAGGTGTGAAGCCGAATCATTACCATGGCTGCCGAAGCCACAAATGTATGTGCCATGCTGTTGATTTGGATGAACATGTATTCTCGTTCCCTTAGAGTTGGCTTGATTGATTAATTATATGGATCTATTTTATCCCAAAAAAACATTATCTTGGAAAATCAATTATTGAAGCGACAGGCGAATAACCCTGTCATAGAAAAATCTCCCGCAAGATGGGGAGATTTCTTGGCGGAGAGGGTGGGATTCGAACCCACGATACCTTGCGGTATACGCGCTCTCCAGGCGCGCGCACTAGACCGGACTATGCGACCTCTCCATATATGAACATTTTTCAGGCGGGCGAGATTATACCATAAGTTTGGGTCACTTTGGGAAAAGGATATCGAATGACTCGGGGCTGTATTGGGCAACGGCTTCCGATGAAAGGGCATTTGATTTGCAGATGGAGGCAAACAAATCGGCACTCGGACGTTTTCTGCGAATCTGAGTTGCCGGATCGAGTTCCCATAAACCAAAGCGCTGCGACCAGCCGCGTTCCCACTCGAAATTATCCACCAATGTCCAGTGGTAGTATCCCTTGATGAGCCAATTGAAATTGACTGCATGCCAGAGCTGATGGATGTGTTCCGAGATGTATCGTGGGCGAAGGGTGTCTTTGGAATCTTCGATACCGTTTTCTGTAATATATACCGGCATCTTGTACGCGGATCCCCATTTTAATGCTTCGTAGAGTCCCTGCGGTTCATTGGCGATGAAGCCTGTTTCACTTAATGCTGCGTTTGGGTTGTTGAATCTTTTGGCAAAGAAGTCATTGATGGCGAACGGAGAAAACGCGACAAGGTCTCTTGAATAATAATTAATTCCCAAATAATCCATTGTCCCTTTTGCTTTTGGAACGCTCTTTTTGGTAAAGAGATATTTGACCAAACCGGTAACCATCGGATCAGTGAAAACATCGTTGAAGTTTTTTGCGTGGATGTTTGCCATCCATTTGTCGAACGGAAACCATTTTCTGGCGGGCATGAAACTTCGATAGTTGATTGCCATGCCCACGCTGGCGTTTGGTTGAATCAGGTGGATTTGCTCATAAGCCGCTGCGTGTGCCGAAACCATGTTGACGATAACCTGAAAACTTCTGTGGCTGTCTTTGACGCCGGGTGGAAATGTCCCCATGATATATCCCATGATGGTGTAGACGTTTGGCTCGTTGATTGTGCACCAAAAATCAACATATTGCTTGAGAGCATTGATTGCTTTTGACGTGAATGCTGCAAATTTTTCGATGACTGCCGGGTTTTCCCATCCACCCATCTCGGTGAGCCATAGCGGATCGGTAAAGTGATGAAGGGTTACAAGCGGTTTCATACCGCGCTGGTGTAACCCTTTTGCCAGTTCTCGGTAGTAATCCAATGCGTCTTCGTCCCATTGATCGGGTGAAGGCTGGATACGGCTCCATTCAATCGAGAAGCGGTGTGTATTTTGAGATGCTTCCGCTGCCCGGTCGAAATCTTCTTTCCATCTGCCTCCCCACCAATCACAAGCCAACCCGCAATGCTGACGGTCGAGAATGTGACCTTCTTCTTCCCATTTTGCCCAGTTGTTGTTTTGATTGTTCCCTTCTACCTGATGGGCTGATGTTGCTGTGCCCCAAAGAAATCCTTTTGGAAAACTGTATTTGGCTGATATCATTGAATCACTTCCTGATTGTTTTACCGTTTATTTTCTTTATTATATTGTAGTATTCACGCATGGAAACCGCAACGGTTAATTACGCCATGGATAAAATTATGTTATCCTATGGTTATGTCGATTTTCATTGGCCTGGGCACTAATCTGGGAAAGCGTGCTGAAAACCTGAAAACATGTTTGGATATTTTCGGGCGGAATGGCATGCTTGTTCAGTCATCTTCTATTTATGAAACGGCTCCATGGGGATTTGAAAAGCAGCCGTCATTTCTAAATCAGGTTGCTGAAATCGATGTCTCTCTGGAGCCAATGGCATTGCTGGATTTTCTGAAAGCCATTGAAACTTTGCTGGGGAGACAGCCGACCTTTCGCTATGGCCCGAGAGTGATTGATTTGGATATTCTTTTTTATCACGAGCGGATCATACAAAAAAAAAGGTTGATTGTTCCTCATCCGCTTGTCGCAGAACGGGCATTTGTTTTGATCCCGTTAGCTGAAATTGCGCCGTCTTTTCGGCATCCGCAGTCGGGTAAGTCGGTGCTGGAAATGCTGGAGAAGGTGGACAAAACGGGCATACATCGTTTTTCACAAGGGAAACTGTAAGATGAACAAGGCTTTGGAGTAGTTGGTATGCCAGGCTTTTTTTTGATGATCTTTCCGTATTTCCTTTCGGCAGGACTTCTTGTCGTGCTTTATGATCGTGTTAAGCGCCCGGCAACCTTGTGGCTCGTGAGTATGGCGGGTGCCGGGTTTTCGTGGTTTTGGATTTTGTTTTTGGGAATTCAGAAAAATGTTGTATGGAGAGCCGCTGTTCCCGTAACCAAAGCCTTGCTAGGCAACGACAAAGGTCTCGTGTTTACCCTGAATCATGAATCCTGGGGTTTTCTTGTTGCTGTTGCCACAATTGTGTTGGTGATTCTGGCTGTCGATGTAGTGGATCTTACCCGTGAAATCGTTTCGGGTTGGGCTGCTTTGCTTGGTATGGCTGGTGCCAGTGTATTGGTTGTTACCTCCGGAAATTTGCTGGCAGCGATTTACGCATGGGCTTTTTTGAGCATTTTATATTTGGTGATCATGCTTGGCACAATGAATATCAGATACGCCGGGCGAAGCATTTTGACGACGTTCGGTCTACAAATGGCGGGAATCCTTTTGCTGGTGGTTGGGTATGTTTTTTGGGGAGATGATGTGGCGGGTAATGTGCCGCAGCAATTGCTGGTTTTGATTGTGTTGGCGAGTATTTTTTTCCTGGGGGAATTTCAAGCCCATGATCTTTTTCTTCAGGAAACCAATTTCAGCCGTATGTTGGGGATTGGTACACGGTTGATTGTGCTTAATGCTGTGCTTGCTTTTCTTGTCCACTATCGATTTGGCGCTTCAACCTGGTCATTCTCCGCTTTCTTTTATTTAGCGGGTTGTTTCCTTGTGCTTCGCCGATTGCTGGAATGGCTGCTTAGCCGGGATTTGCTCGTGGGACGTCCTTCCTGGGCAACAGGGATGTTCGCCTTGACTTTGACAATGATTCTGGCTGGTGCCGGTGATTTGGCTGTTGTGTTTGGGCAGGGTATTGTTTTTGCCGGCATGGTTGTTTTTCTGGTAAAAGCTTACGGGCAGTCTAACAAATGGGTGGTTTATTCTGCAAGTCTGCTTGTCTCTGTTTTCCCGTATATGTTTTCTAAAAGCGGGTTTGTGGTGCCGCTTTTTTCTCGAAATCATTTGACTCTTTGGGAAAAAGGGATGCTAGCATTTGTGTTCTATCTGTTTTTCTCTGTTTTCATTGCCGGGATGCTCTGGCTGGATGAGAAAACAGCAATCGTTTACAAACCTCACACGACGAAATCCATAGTCATCTGGGGTTTTATTCTCTTGGCGCAAGTATTTGTCTGGGCCGGAACCATGCAATCCGAAAACACCCCGGGAAGAACCTGGTGGGAAGGGGTTGTTCCGCTTGTGTGCGGCGTAGTGATTTATCGAATGTATCACCGGTTTAGAATCTCCAGGCAGGTTGTTTCCGCTGTCGAAAGAGTATATCAACCGGCTCGTTTGAAGTGGCTGGCTGGTGCCTTGGGCGGTGTTGTCAGGATATTCGAAGCGCTGTTTTTGTTGTTTGCGAAAATTCTCGAGGGGGATGCGGGGTTTCTCTGGGCGCTGTTGGCTGCCGGGTTAATGATTGCGTTTTGGCTGCATGGATAGCGTACGAATGATGACTGAATTCATCCCTTTGGCGATTTGTCTGGTGGCAGTAACGAGCATCGGTTTGGTGGTCTTCCAAAGCTGGCGTTGGAAACTTATCGTTTTGGGTTTCCAGTACCTTGGTGTGTTTGTGTTGGTTACGCGCACATGGCCTTTTTCACTGGCTTTGGTTAAACTTATCGCCGGGCTGATGGCTTGTGTCGTTCTTGCTTTGACCATCGGAATCATGAAGAAGGCCAGGAAAGAAAAGCGAAGTGTCTCGATTTCAATGCGGGTATTCCGTTTGGTCTCTTCTTTATTGATTTTGATTGTGGTGTTTGTCGCCAGTCAGCCGCTTGGCAAAACTTTTTCGGCGGTTCCGGTCGAGATGATCATTGGTGGCGGTTTATTGATTGGCAACGGCTTGTTGATCCTTGGTATTTACTCGGCTCCAGCGGAAAATATCCTCGGAATTCTTACACTCTTGTCCGGTTTCGAAGTTGTTTATGCTGCGGTGGAGATTTCGACATTGGTTGCAGGATTGCTTGCGATTATCGAGCTGGGTATTGCATTAATGGGTGCTTATTTAATCATGGTCAAAAAGGTGGACGGCGAATGATACCAGCTGCATTTTTATGGATTTACACCCCGATAATTGCTGCCGGCGGGATTTATTTATTGCGAAACCGAAAATTCCTTGTCAGGATAACGAGTTTGGTGTTTGCGACTGTTTTGTTGTTGAGTATTCGCTTTATCCCGCTGGGGGTAAGCATCCCGTTTTGGGGAAAAGAATTTGTCGTGTTGAACGAATTTGTGATTCTTGGCAGAAAACTCGTCATCAACCAGCAAAATCTTGCAATTATCTATATGATTTATCTTGTATTGGTCTTTTGGTATGGGGCAGCGCTGTTTGTCGATTTGAAACCCGATTTTTACCCCCTCGGGTTCTTAATCGCTGCATTGTTTGCTACTGTATTTTCCGTTCGGCCATTTTTGTTTGCCGGTTTGATTTTGGCAATCATTGCTTTGTTAAGTTGTTTGTTGTTTGATCAAAGTGATGGTATTGTGAGAAAGGGAAGTGTGCGATATCTATCTTATCAAATGATTGGTATGGCATTTTTGCTTTTTGCGGGGTGGGGGATCGGGTTGGTTGATCCGTATGAACTGGATCCGAAGCAGGTTGGTATGACGCTTGCCTTCTTCGGTGCCGGTATTCTTTTCTTGTTGGGTATTTTCCCGTTCAATTCATGGATTCCGATGATTGCCGGAAGAACGGACGCTGTACCGGCGGGATTCTTTTTTACTTTTCAATCGGGATTTATCACTTTGTTCATTTTGTATTTCTTGTCGTCGTTCGGATGGGTAGCGGATTCTACAATTGTGTTCGTTTTTTTGCGCAGAGCTGGGGTTGTGATGCTTCTGACGGGCGGTATTTGGGCGTTGTTTCAACAAAATGTAGGGAGATTGTTCGGGTATATCGTCATTTTGGAAATTGGACGTTCGCTGATGGCGTTATCTTTGCATATGGCATTGGTACAGTTATTTGCTTTTTCGTTTGCGCGGTTGCTTGCTTTGGGGGTTTGGGCTTTGGCTGTTTCAGCAATCACGTGCCCGGAAAAGCGTTGCGGTTATACTGATTTGCGCGGAATTTTGAAAACAAATCCTTTGCCGGCAAGTGCTCTATTGGTTGCGGTGTTTACGATTGCAGGTCTTCCGCTGCTAGGTGAGTTCCCCTTTTTGCTTTCGATGGCAGGGCAGCTCGTTCATGGACACCCCTGGGGGATATGGGCGCTTGTTGTCGCCAGCTTCGGAACCGCTGGCGCCGGATTACAGATTTTCCGGGTTATGCTCGAACCGGCGGAAACGACAAACATACCACCGGAAGATGCTGCCGGTTTCGGATTGAAATTGCTAGTTTTGTTCGGGATTACCGGGATCGTTCTGTGCGGATTATTCCCGCAGTGGTTCATTGCTTTGGCTGCTGGCATTCCCGGTTTGTAGGTCGAAGGCGTGTAAGGCGATTACATGCTATAATTTAAGCCGTTTTTGGGGGTAGAAAAAACCATTTTGGAGAGTTTTATCATGAACGACGAACAGATAATCAAGAAATTGGAATGGCTTGATGACGAACGGCGACGAGATAAAAATACAATAAGCGTTTTACAAGACAAAATTGTCTTGTTGGAAGGTTCTTTGAATACGCTTACTCAGAAGAATCAGGAAAGCAATCGAGAGATTTCTTCGTTGAAGACATTGATTCATCGTATGGACAGTGTCGATGATGACTTGGCAAAACACAGGCTGGAGATAAAACGAAAAATCGAAGCTTTACAGAAACAAAGCGAAAAGAAATACAAAGAAACTGCGAATATGGTCAAGTCGGAGGTGCAGCGTACAAATCATAACCTCGACGACCTCCGTAAAGAGTTGGATGAAATCACGGACATCAAACGGGAACTTGTGGTCCGCAAAGACGGAGAAGAACGCTTATCCAAAAACCTTGCCGAGCTGAAAAATGATTATGATGAATTAAAACGAAATGACGAGGATTTAAAAAGGATTTACCGTTTAGTCGAAGACGGGCGCAGGCAGGATATTAAGCGGATCACAGACCTTCAAGGTGAACTGATTGCATTGCGTAAGCAGACGGATAAACAACGAAGCAGACTTGAACTACTTGATATTAATAGCAAAAAAATAGATACGCGTTTGAATGAATTGATTTCAGCTGAAAATGAGCGGAAAGTTGCTCAGTCTGCATTTATCGAAAAGCAGGCATATGCGGAGGTGGAACGCGAGAATCTGTGGAAATCCTGGCAAAAGCGGTTTGAAGCAATCGAAAAGCAGGCAGCGGATATCGAAGAACAAATCCAGGCTTTCGATGTTACTCATCGGGTTATCCAGCAGGCACAGGTCTCCGTAGAAGAGTTATCCAAACGCATTGAGCGGCGGTTGAATGAGGTGATGGAGATACAACGTCTGGGTGACGATAGATTTAGACAGGAATGGGCTGCTTTTAAAGCGGATGACCAAAAACGCTGGACGAACTATACGCTTTCGCAAGACGAGCAGCGGGGTGAAATCAATCGTGTGATGGATGGTATTCTTGAACGGGTAGTTGTTTTGGAAGACCAAATGCAGGATGCCCAGGATGCCATTACTTTGATGGTTGAACAAACCAGGCAAAGGATGCAAAATTTGCTGGCAATGATACGCGAATGGTCTTCTTATTTCGATGATGCCAAGTAAGCGGGACCGAGAATGCGTGTAATTGGCACTGCCGGACATGTGGATCATGGGAAATCCACGCTTGTAGAAGCTTTGACAGGGTACCACCCGGATCGTTTGAGAGAAGAACGGGAACGGGAAATGACCATTGTGCTTGGTTTCGCCTGGATGACGTTGCCAAGCGGAGAAGAAGTCGGTATTGTCGATGTTCCCGGACACCGCGATTTTATTGAAAATATGCTTTCCGGTATTGGGGGGATAGACGCCGTTTTGTTCGTGGTTGCTGCTGATGAGGGGGTGATGCCCCAGACCAAAGAGCACCTTGCTATTTTGGATTTACTGCAAATTCAGGACGGGATCATTGCTTTGACGAAAACCGATTTGGTTGATGATCCGGAATGGCTGGACCTGGTGGAAGCGGATATTCGAAAAGAAGTAAGTGGCACTGTTCTTCAGGATGCCCCGATTGTCCGGGTTTCTGCCAAGTCCCGAAGCGGTGTCGATTCTTTGAAGGATGCGCTGGATGTTTTACTATCCAAACATCCGAATCGGCGGGATTTCGGGCGGCCAAGGCTGTCTGTCGACCGTGTTTTTAGCCTGGCAGGGTTTGGAACAATTGTTACCGGTACACTTCAGGACGGTGTTTTTCGCGTGGGGGACAAAATCAGCATCTTGCCAGCCGGAATCGACGGGAGAATTCGCGGTTTGCAGACACATAAAACGGATGAATCCTTCGCTGTGCCCGGGAGCAGAACAGCGATCAATATTTCCGGAATATCGGTTGCGGAAATCCATCGCGGTGATGTCGTTACGCACCCGGGGGATTATCGACCAACGCGCCGGCTGGATGTTCATTTCAGGTTGGTTGACGATGTGCAGGCACCTTTGGCACACAACATGAGTGTTAAGCTGTTTTTAGGGGCTTCGGAAACACTTGCCCGTGTGCGTCTTCTGGGTAAAGAAAAACTGCTGCCGGGGGATGATGGCTGGTTGCAGCTTGAACCGGAAAACCCTGTGGTCGCTTTTCGCGGGGATCGTTATATCTTGCGAAGACCGTCTCCGGGAGAAACCCTGGGCGGGGGTGTCATCGTGGATCCTTACGCCGACCGACGGTATAAGCGTTTCGACAAGACGGTTCTTGAAAGATTACAGGCGTATCTTAAAGGAGACCCCGGAGATTTGGTGATGCTCGCTTTGGCTGCAAATGAACTGCTTTCTATCAGAGAGATTAGCGATAAAACGGAAATGTCTGTTGGACAAGTTACAGCGCTGGTAGAGAAACAACTGGAGAATGGCAATGTGATTGCATTCGGAGAGAACCTGACTGATCCGGAGACCCGTTTGATGCTGCAAGCCAAGTGGACCGAGATGAAGGAATGGCTGCAAAAGAGCTTGCGAACCTATCATCAGGAGAACCCGTTGCGCAAGGGTATGCTCAAGGAGGAGTTGAAAAGCAGGCTGCATAGCAGCCAAAAAGCGTTTAACCTCTTCTTGCAAAAACTGGTTGAAGACGGGGTGTTGGTGGAAAACGGGAAATATCTGGCGCTGGAAGGTTTTCAGGTCGCTTTAACTGCAAAGGACAAAGCGCTTGCGGATGCTCTGCTCCAGCGTTTTCGTAAGGCACCGTTTTCACCCCCGACAGTCAAAGACTGCCGTTCGGCAATCGGAAATGATTTGTTTGCGGCTTTAATTGAGCAAGATGTGTTCATTAAGGTTTCGGATGATGTCGTTTTCGAGCAGGAAGTGTATCAGCGGATGAAGCAGGATGTGAAAAGTTTGATTGAAAAGAATGGGAGAATTACGGTTGCAGAAATGCGGGATTATTTTGGAACAAGCCGGCGTTACGCGCTCGCTTTTCTGGAACATCTGGATAGTTTGGGTTTCACAAAGCGCGTGGGGGACGTGCGAAAATTAGGACGCAATTCACAGGGATAAAAAAGGGGTCAGGAAGAGAATACCCAATTCCCGTTGATCATCGTTTGCACCGGTTTCGAGTTGCGAATGGTTTCCGGTGGCAGCGAGAAGAAGCCCTTTTCGAGAACGACGAGGTCGGCGAAAAATCCCGGTAATAATTTACCGAGCCGGTTTTCTTTGCCAGAAGCAAATCGGCATCCTTTCGTATAGGCAAAGAATGCGTCTTGTAAGCGAATACGTTGCTCAGTAAATAATCGGTTTGTATTCGGGGAAGGCCAGTTGCGCGTGATTGCCGCATAGATGCCCGGAAAGGGGTTAGGAGATTCGACGGGGGCATCTGACCCGAAGGCGAGGTTGATAGTACTGTTCCCATGCGTCAGTATACTTTTCCAGGGATATGCACCGGCAATTCGGCTGCCCCAGTATCTTTCTGCCATAATGCGATCCGATGCTGCATGTATGGGCTGCATCGAAGCGGTAAAGGGAAAAGCGGAAAGCAAGTGGAGATCGTTTGGGTTTAGCAATTGCATGTGCTCGATACGATGGCGCAGCGGCGGCATGTTGTTGCGGTTTTCGAATTGATGAAGACGAAGAAGACCGGTGAGCACTTCATGCACCGCACGATCGCCAATGGCATGTATTGCGAGGGGGAGCCGATGGAGAGAAGCTTTTTTCCCGATTTCCAGAATCGAATCGGCATCCAGTAAAAGCAACCCTTTGTTCTTCGGTTGGTTTTCATAGGGGGCGATTAATGCTGCTGTCTGGGTACCGAGTGCACCATCTGCAAACAGTTTTACGCTTCCGATGGATAAATGTTCGTTACCGAAGCCGGTTTCCATGCCCAGTTCGATGGCTGCGTCGAGAAAATCGTTGGGTATGTTTTTTACGACGCGCAATTCAAGTTTGTGATTACGGTCGAGATTTTGAAATGCGCGAAAAGCGACTTCTCCGTCGAAATCATGAATGCCGGTAATGCCATAGGAAAGCAAAGTTCCCTGAGCTTTCCGAATGGATGAAATGATTTCGTCAAATGTCGGGGCGGGAAGGATATCCTGTACAAGACGAATTGCGGATTCGTAGAGAATGCCAGTGGGTGATCCATCCGGAAAGTGGTCTATCACGCCGTCAGGTGGGTTGTCACGCTGTTTTGTGATGTGTGCCCGCCGGAGCGCTTCAGAATTGCACCAGGCAGCATGCAGTGATTTTGCCGTCAGGAAGACCGGGTTGTTCGGTGCGATTTCATCCAAAAGTTTTACGTCCCCGATGCCTTCATCCCAAAGGTTGTGATTCCATCCATGCCCGAGAATCCATTGGTTTTTCGGCACATTCCTGGCTTTTTCAGCGACTTTTTCGAGGCAGGCTTGACGGGTTTGGGTTTCGCAATCAATTTTCTCGATGTTAAGAGCATACTGCATGGTATGAATATGCCCGTCAACCAGTCCGGGAATGATATCAGCCCCGTCAAGGTTGAATTTTTCTGTGCCCGGTTTGTCGAGTGTTTCAGGGGAATACCCGATGGCTGTAATTGTGCCGTTTTCGATGAGCATGGCTGAGGCGAAAGGTTGTGCTGTATCGAAAGTATGGATGTTGCAGTTGTAAAGTAATTTGGGCGTCATCGTTCGTTCAGGATGTGGTTTACCAGCGATTCCAGTTCCTCGTTGGAATAATAATGGAGTGTGATTGTTCCGCCTTTGGCACCGTGTGTTATACGAACTCTCGTACCGAGCGTTGTGCGTAGTTTTTCTTCGATTTCAACCAGCTCAGGAGCCAGCGGCTTTTTGCTCTTTTTGGGCTTCTTTTCACCGAGCATTTTCTTGACCAGTTCTTCGGTTTGGCGGACGTTCAACTGGTTTTTGATGATGGAGGCAAGTGCTGCGGACTGGGCTTGAAGAGTCGGGAGGCTCAACAGTACGCGTGCATGACCTTCACTGATCTTTCCTTCTGCTAACGCATCCTTGATGATTTGCGGAAGGTTGAGCAGGCGGATGGTGTTGGTAACCGATACGCGGCTTACTCCGACACTGGCAGCAATTTGATCATGTGTCAAATTGAATTCGTCTGCCAATTGTTTGAAGGCGCTGGCTTTTTCCAGTGCACTGAGATCGGAGCGTTGAACATTTTCGATCAGGGCCAATTCCAGCTGCTCCTGGTCGGTGACGGTGCGGACCACAACAGGCACATCATCAAGTCCTGCAAGACGTGCCGCTTGCAGACGTCTTTCCCCAGCAATCAGGGTATATCCTTCTTCGTCGGCATCTTTTGAGACAATCAATGGCTGCAAAATGCCGTGTTCGCGGATTGATTGAGCAAGGTCGTTTAATTCGCTTTCCTGGAAGATATGTCGGGGTTGATGCGGATTGGGCTGAATCGACCGGGTTGGTATTTCCCTGATTCCATGAGTTTCTGCCTGTTCGGATTTAGTGGAAGGGATCAAAGCGTCCAACCCTTTCCCGAGACCGGTTCTTCTTTTTTTCATATTTTTACCCGTTTGTTGGTTTGGATTTATGGAAACGAACCCCATCCGTGGTCATGATCTCTTCGGCTAATGCCCGATAGGCAAGGGCTCCGCTGGATTTCGGATCATATTCGGAGATGGGTAGTCCGTAGGAAGGCGCTTCAGCCAGTTTGATGCTGCGGGGAATGACAGATTCGAGGACTTTATTCCCGAAGAAACTTTTGACTTCTGTGACGACATCGTTGGAAAGGTTGGTTCTCATATCGAACATGGTGAGAATAACGCCCCTGATGACCAGTTTTTTATAAAGTGCTGCCTGAACCCGTTGAATGGTTTGTGAGAGCTGCCCTAGCCCTTCCAGTGCCAGATATTCACACTGAACGGGAATAAGGACACCATCTTTTGCCGCCACTAATCCGTTGAGGGTGAGCAAGCCCAATGATGGCGGGCAGTCAATCAGGACGTAATCGTAGCGATCGATGATTGTTTGGATTGCTGATTTCAGGCGGGTTTCTCTGGCGAGTTCGTTCACCAATTCGACTTCTGCACCGGCAAGGGACAGGGAAGATGGCAAAAGGGAGAGCTTGAAGCGGGGGTTGTGAAGAATGTATTTGGCAAATTCCGAGTCGTTGTTCAACGCCTCATAGGTGCCGCCTTTGATGTGTTGTTTGTTGATTCCCAGAGACGAAGTGGCATTTGCCTGAGGGTCAAGATCTATCAGCAGCACTCGTTTTCCGTAATAAGCGAGATAGGCGCCAAGATTGATGACAGTTGTCGTTTTGCCGACCCCGCCTTTTTGATTTGCTAATGTGTAAACCTTGCCCATAAGGCTAAAATACCTCCATTGAAGCGGTTTTGGTTTCTTCCGGGGTTGGGATTCCGGAAAGTCCCTTTCTGGTTACTGATATGGATGCAACGTGATTGGCAAACCGGGCGGCTTCCCACGGATCTTTGGTATGGAACAACCGGAAAAAAAAGGCTGCGGCGAAAATATCTCCGGCACCGGTAGAATCGGCAGCCTCAACTGCATGAGTACGAATCCGGCGTATATCGCCGTTCCAATAGACGACCGCACCTTCAGCTGCTTCGGTAACAACCAGTACTTTGCTTGCCGTGGCGAATTCTTCGATGCGTTGTTCGTCAGAATGAACATCTTCGTTGCTGATAATAACGGCATCCGCATTTTCCAGCACATAGCGATATTCCGGCCATTCAGAAAGATGCACTTTACCGGTGGAATCTGTTTCGCGAAGCCATCCTTGTGGTGTAACCCCGATGAAAGCA
>CAYWFK010000071.1:0-13382 GCA_964457375.1 uncultured Anaerolineales bacterium | reverse complement strand
TCGATGCGTGCAAGAAAACGCTGACGCTGTTCTTCCTTCGACACATTCAGCCAAAACTTGAGTATGACCGTACCGTTACGCGCCATATGTTTCTCGAAGTCCCGGATGGATTCATAGCGTTCTTTCCACAGGGCTTTCAGCGGAATTTCCCGCGGCAGCCTTTGCGCTTGCAGATAGTTCGGATGCACGCGGACGACCAATACTTCCTCATAATAACTGCGGTTGAAAATTCCAATTCTGCCGCGCTCGGGCAGACGTCTGGTCGTTCGCCAAAGAAAATCATGGTCGAGTTCTTCCGGTGTCGGCACCTTGAATGACGACACCTGAAAGCCAGCCGGATTTACACCGGTAGTCACCGCACGAATGGTACCGTCTTTCCCGGCAGCATCCATCGCCTGGAAAATCAATAGCAACGAATAACGGTCGAATGCGTACAATTTCCGTTGATATTCATTGAACAAAGAGACATATTTCTTCAGCAGCGCTTTGTTTTCTTTCTTCTCGCGCCTGTTTTTGGGCGGTTTCGTCGGTGCATTTGAAACCTTGAAAGATTCATCGAACGATACCAGATAAGGGTTTTTTACTGCTTTCTGCATTTTTCCTTTTCCTTGCACAAATTGTTGATACCTGTCACCATAGCGAATAAACCCATCGGGTTGCCTTCCCGAGGGGAAACACCCCGATTTCTTCCCATCTTCCCGTTGACCATAAACCAGCAAAACTTGCTCCTGCAAACACAATCCCGTCGGTTAGTGCGTCAATGCATCGATGATTTCCAGAACCTCTTTACTGTGCTTGGAAGGACTGACTTTGGTAAACACCTTGACTATCTTGCCGTCAGGATCAATCAGAAAAGATGTACGGAATACACCATCGTATTCCCTGCCCATGAATTTTTTCCGCCCCCACACACCATACAATTCACAGACTTTGTGCCCGTCATCAGCCAGCAAGGTGAAGGGAAGCTCATACCTGGTTTTGAATTTGGTATGAGATTGTGACGAATCCGGGCTTACGCCTAGAATAACAACCCCGGCTTTCTCATAGGCAGAATAATCATCCCGGAAATTGCATGCTTCTGTTGTACATCCCTTGGTGTTGTCCTTCGGGTAAAAATACAGGAGCACATATTTTCCCCTGTAATCCGAGAGTTTTCTCATTTCGCCGTTCTCGTCAGGAAGCGAAAAATCTTTTGCCATTGTTCCTTCGTGTAAAATCATTATCTTTCTCCCGTTTCTCTTGAAAACACTTGATCCGGTACGGATAGCTCTCCTGCTTTCCGTTTGATTGAATTCCATCAAACACGTTTCGCTGTCTCGCTGCGGGAACAGGTCGAATTATCGTTTTGCGTTATATCGAAACAGCAAAAACCTATGTTGAAATTTTCACCCCAATTCAGCAATCAGGGTCCCCATTTTATCCACACCGTATCCGGGCATGGCAGCAACAGCCTTTCGGAAAGCATCGTCTTTCAGCAATCTGAACACAGGTGCCATCAAGGGGCTGGCAGCGTAAATCTGCGGAATGACCAAATCATACCGCTCGTCAAATAACGGAACAAAATCCAAATCCAGCGCTTTTGCAGCTGCGGCAATACCCAGCCCGCAGTCTGCCCTTCCGGAAGAGACGGCAGCAGCAACAGCGAGGTGCGTATATTCTTCCTGTGCATACCCGGAAATCTGTGCTGGATCAATTCCCAGTAACGACAAATGATAATCCAGCAGCACCCGGGTTCCCGCTCCCCGTTGACGATTGACAAAATGCACATCCGGGTTCGCCAAATCTTCGAGCGAGCGAATTCCTTTGGGATTACCTTTTGCAACAATCAACCCCTGCTTGCGTTCCACCAATGCGACTACACGCACGGGCACGTCCGGCAAATATTGTGCGATCGCTGCCAGGTTATATTCCCCGCTTTCCGGATCAAGCAAATGTGACCCGGCCATATGCGCTTCATTTCTCCGCAAAGCCACCAGCCCGCCAAGACTGCCCACATTGGCTGACGCCAGCCGTCTGTCTGCTGCGGCAAGATATTGCGCCATCACATCGAGGGTAATATCATGCGAACCAATCGCAAAAATCGTTTTATCGATTTCCTGCGGCGAACGATACAAACGTACGGAGACCTCTTCGCCAGCCGGTAAGCCCTGCGACCCGCTTGGTACGATAGTGATTCCATCAGCACGTACCAGCGAAGTGATTACACCGGAGCCTCTGGATAAAGGCGTTGCCAGCACTCTGCTCCCCACTTTTCCGACAGCCACCCGGACATAATCATCATCACCAGCCGGGGAGGTCAGCTTTCGGGTCAAGGTCGCCTTGATTTGCAAAGGTTCATTCGCCGCTTTGCCAAGCCAGCGGGAAAGCAGCGGTTCCACGATGATTTCACCGGTCAGAGCCGCAGAAACCGGATAGCCCGGAATGCCAATAATCGGTACAGTACGGCCTGTTTTCCCGGAAACGATACCCAAGATGACCGGATGCCCGGGGCGAACAGCAATTCCGTGAACAAGCAGCGTACCCAGCTTCTCAACGACACCAGCAGAAAAGTCCTCGGATCCCGCCGATGAACCCGCGTTCAACAAAACCAAATCATATTCATCAGCAGCTTTGCTCACCTGCCCGGCAATCCGCTCGAAATCATCCGGAGTAATTGGGAACCGTTCCGCATCTCCTCCCCATTGCACAATTTGCGCGGCAAGGACAAGCGAGTTATATTCGATGATATCACCTGATTTCACCGGTTTCCCGATCTCGACCAATTCAGTACCAGTAGGCAAAATGGCAACCCTCGGCTTGCGTCTCACCGCAATCCGGTCATGCCCGCAACCGGCGATTGCGCCCAAATCCACCGGGCGCAAAACATGGCCGGCAGGCAACACCAGCTGCGTTGCCACCATATCTTCCCCCATTGGTCTGACATGTTTCCACGGAACGACAGACGCCCTGATGCGTATTTTCGCAGGGGTTCTCGGGTTTTCGTCGAGCGCCAAATTCTCATCCAAAGGTTCCGTATTCTCTATCGGAATCACCGCATTCGCCCACAAAGGCAAAGGATCACCGGTATCCAAATAAACTGTCTGCTCACCAACCGTCAAAATCACAGGCGAAGTTGGCGATGCGCCGCCGGTCTCTTCCGCCCTTACCGCAAAGCCATCCATTGCAGAGGCGTGATAATGCGGAGATGAAATCTTTGCCCATACAGGCGCTGCCAACACACGTCCCACAGCTTCCACATCCAAAGGAATGGTTTCAGCCGCAAAGGCGTCAAAAATATCATGCTCTCTCAAAGCACGATTGAACCTGTTCAGGGCTTCCTGCAACGGAATATCATTCAGATAAACAGACATACGCGATTCCTTCTCCGGATTTACCGGTTACTCCATGGTAAATGGGCAGCGAAATGATCCAAATCCTCGTCGCCGAAGACCTCCAGCCTGCTCAGGTAAAACATCGTCCCCCAGGTATGCTGCGTCGTAACACCCAGCCCCATACCGCCCAAATAACCATACTCCTGAGCACGGTCGGCAATATAAGCATCGATTTTTCCGTAAGGATATGCAATCGTATTCACCTTGATGCCTAGTTTTTCTTCCAGCTTGGTTTTCGAATCGAACATTTCGAAGCGCGCTGCATCGTGGTTTGCTGTCAAGTCGGGGCGCGTCATACTGTGCGAACCTATTTCCCAGCCATGGGCGATCATTGTTTTGAGTTCTTTGACCCCCACAAAATCTTTCGAACCAATCCGGTTACCGACGATATAGAAAACACCCGTAAAGCCGTATTTTTCCATAATCGGAAAAGCATTCTGGTAAATGCTCATATGGCCATCATCGAAAGTCAGCACAACCGGTTTCGGGGGTAATTCCCCGCCATGAATCAACACATCCAGCAATTTCGAAGCGGAAATTGACGTGTACCCGGATTCTCGCAACAACTTCATTTGATCTTCGAATGCTTTCGTAGTGACATAATAACGGTTTCCGGGTTTCTCATCCGAGACGTGGTGATACAAGAAAATGGGCACTTCGACTTCGCCCGCTTCGTGAGCAATCCAGGTAGGTGTCGGTGTAACCGTGGAAGTGCTCGTCGGTGAAGGGGTTGCACTTGACGTTTCCGTAAGCACCGGTGACGCAGTTGCCGAAGGTTTCAGGGTCGTGACCTTGTGAAGATCATTCCCCGTAACCGTCCCGCCTTCCGATGACGGGGTATCGACTGAAATCGGTCGGTTTGAAGCATTCACGGATTTGCAGGAAGTAACAAACACAACCGTCAAAACAACAAGTACTACCTTCATTTGGTCAAACAACTTTTTCATTCTTTTCATTTACAACACCAAATAATATCTCCCAAAGTATTATTTCAGATTATAGATAAAACACATCGACGACCGTCCCGGCAGCAATACCGTTTGCTTCAGCCGGAATGCAAATCAAACCGCTGCTGCGGGCAAGGGAAAAAATCAGGTTGCTTCTCCCGAATATCGGTTCTGCCAAATAACCATCTCCATCCTCCCGGATTTTGACGGGAACCCATTCTTCACGCCCGCTGCGGGAGACCAAATTGATGCTCAGCACCGCTTTCACCGATGGTGCCGGACCCCGGCTGATTTCTCCGAGCAGCGTCCGGATTGCCGGCTTGATGAACAAGTAGGAATTCACCAACGCGCTGACAGGATTTCCAGGCAAACCCACCATGACAACCCGGTTGCTAATTCCTAAAATCGTTGGCTTGCCCGGACGGATATTGACTCCATGAACAAGAACGCCGGGACTGCCCATCCGGTTGATTACCTCTGCCGTGATGTCGCGAACAGAAGCTGATGAACCGGCAGTTACCACCACCATCTCACATGCTTGCATTGCAGCAGCCAGAACGGTTTGCAGTTCATCCTTGCTGTCACCCACAATCCCAAACCTTCGCGGAACACCTCCGGCAATCTCAACCAGGGAACTCAATGTATAGGCATTCACATCCCGCACTTGTCCTAAATGCGGTTCCGCCTCCGGCGCAACGACTTCGTCACCGCTTGAAACGATTCCAACAACGGGTTTCCGCCACACGCGCACACGCGTTAAGCCAAATGCCATCAAACCGCCAATTTCAGGCGGGCGCAATCGTGTTCCGGCAAGGATGACCTGCTCTCCCTGCCTGACATCTTCGCCGGTTTGAATGACGTTTTCTCCCAAAGCGACAGATTTAAGAATCTCAACCTCGCCATCCCGGGCAATTTGAGTATCTTCCAGCATCACGACTGCATTTGCCCCCTCAGGGATCATTCCTCCCGTGTGAATCAACACGCAGGAATGCGGTGTTACCGTAACATCCGGGGTTTCCCCCATTGGAATCTCGCCATTCAACACCAAATAGGCCGGAAGGCTCTCACTGGCGCCGTAAGTATCCTGTGCACGCACAGCGTAACCGTCCACTGTCGAGCGCGGGAATTCCGGCAATGCAATCGGTGCAATGACTGGTTCAGCCAACACTCTGCCAAGCGCGCCTGCGGTCTCGATTTCTTCCATTTCAAGCTGAACACCGGCATCATCGATCGCTTGCAGAAACAGTTTCAGAGCTTCTTGTGGAGACAATAACTGTAAGAATTCAGGCATTGGTCGGTTCCTTCATGTTTCTTTCCGGTGAATATGCCATTGCCAATCAATGTGTCCAAAAAGCAAATGCCAACAAATAGATAAAAAGAGCAAACATGGCAATCGTATAAACAATGAACACATTCCATTGCGGTTTGATACCGTCGGCAATCTTCGCCAGATACCAAATCTGAAACAATCCCAATGGGAAAATCAGCATACCGGGAAAAGATATCGACAAAGACAAACCTGCCAACGTTGCCAATCCCAGCACCAGAAAAGCTGTCAATACGAGAATATTGTGAACAACGATACTTTTTTGCCAGCCAAGGCGAATCAGCAAAGTGCTTCTTCCCTTTTTCATGTCCGCGGCATAGTCTCTGAACTCATATACGATCATCATGGCCAGAAAACTGAATGTCAGTGGAAATGTGCTCATGAAGACAAGCCTGTGCAACTCACCGGTTTGCAGCAAGAAAGCAAACGCTGGAATCATATTGGCAACCAAAACAGCCAGCAGTAATTCGCCGTATCCTTTCTCCGATAAATTCAGCGGAGGCAGTGAATAACAAAACGTCCCGGCAAGAACGATCAACATCACCATCAAACTCGTGCCCTCGACCATCCCGGAACGCAAAATCGAAGCAGTAACGGTTGTCGTCAAGGTCAGCATGACTATCGACAAATACATCAAAACCGTTTTCGAAAGGCCGTATTTTTCACTATAAACATCATGCGACGGAGTACGTGTTCGTAATGGGGGGTGTTGTTTTACGGAAACGTTCAGATATTCATCCAAATATTGTGCGGAAAGTTGAACACTCGTAATCCACACTTGCCCCATGAAATAAACATCCCAATTAATCGAGTGTCCCAGATACTTCGCTATTCCGGCGCCAAGCGCATACGCCAGCGCGCCAATCATCAAAAAGAAAGGACGGGAAAGCCGTAAAAAACCATTCAGTCTGTTACCATTCATACTCCCCATTATAACCCGCCATAGATATTCTTCCGGATTAAGAAAGACTAAATCTTGTCTGCAAAAAACCGCCGGTGATGCTTCACCTCTCCGTCAAGTGTTTGCGAATATCCCGTTGATGAATCCGGTTATGGCTTGTCATCAATTTCAACATATCGCCAACCGCAGTTTCTCCCAGCCATGGATGCCTGCCGCGTTTTTCCAACTCCGCGTCGTTCATCCCGATTAGCGTTTGAATGGTTTTTTCCCTGGCGGCAACGAACCGGTTGAGCAAATCCTCCGGCTCGAACTTCCGCATTGCCTCTACACGCTCTTCGTTATGGCTGTCCAGGTCGAAACCGGCAGGGACGCCATCGGAACCATGAAGAATACTCCTGACCAGCTCCCTGATATCATCTTCAGCCTGAGCCTGATGAGCAAGGATGTCTTTGATCCGCCACTGCTGTCCATCCGAATAGACCACGTTTTCCCACACATTAACAGGAATTGTCTGGTAAAAGGCAACCGTGTTCTCCATTCCCTTACGGAAACGGGAAACCATTTTTTCGATTTTTCTCTGCATGGTACCATGCCCTTTCCCGGCAGAAAGCCACCAGCCAAACGAAGACACACAAGCTGGCGGTCGGGCGATTTTACCTGTTCCGGGAGTTTACTTTTTAAAGAAATTCGACAGGAAGAACCACAAATTTGCCGGACGCTCTGCCAACCGTCTCACAAAGTAAGGATACCATTCCGTTCCATAAGGCACATAAACCCTTACAGGGTATCCTTCTTGCGCCAGTGTTTCCTGCAATCCCCGGCGAATGCCATAGAGCATCTGAAATTCCATGGCTTTCTTTGGCAGCCCGATTTTCTCCGCATAGGCTTTGGCAAAGTCTATGCGCTTTTCATCATGAGTGGCGATTGCGGGTAATGGCGGAATACGGCCATCCGGGCTGATTTCAATTGCACCCCGCTCTTTGGCTGCATCCAGCATCATCTTCACCAACAAGTCATAGTTCTCGTCAACTTCCGCTTTCTTCGGGAATGCCACTTTGGCGCTTTCTTTATATGCCCCCTTGCACAATCTCACCCGGGCGCCTTCCTTTTCCAGGCTTTCGATATCTTGCTTGCTGCGGTACAAATACGCTTGTATGACAATGCCCACCGTATCGGCAAAACCATCATTACGCATTCGCCGGAACAAACTCAAAGTCGTGTCGGTAAACGGAGTATCTTCCATATCGATGCGAACAAAATTGCCGTATTCCCTGGCTTTTTCAAGAATCTTTCTGAGATTTTCTTCGCACAAAGCTTCATTGAGCAAAATCCCAATCTGGCTCAATTTAAGCGACACGCCCGCAATTACCTTCGTGGAATAGATTCTTTCAAGCATTGCAATAATTTCCTGCGTTGCGGCACGCGCATCCTCCGGATTGGTAATATGTTCTCCCAAATGATCGAGCGTAGCCTTGATCCCCTTGGAATTCAACTTCCGAATAACTTGAATGGCATCTTCCTGTCTCTCCCCCGCCACAAATCTGGAGGCTGCCCGCCATGAGAACCCCCATTTTGTAACCATTGTCCGTGCCCAGGTTGCTTTTGACAAATAGATCAAAATTGAACGAAGCATATTCGACTCCCTTGTATCAATGATCAAAGATGATAGAAAAGCATGGAACAACAATCGATGGTGTTTCAAAAGTGCATTGAGAAAACCAAATGAATTTTAGCACAATTAAACACGGTATATCCGTAAATTTGCCGGAATTTTTTCCCTAAACATCACAAGCTGCTTATGATATACTGCTTAGCAGCATACGGAGGAACTTGTGAGACATCGTCGTTCAATTTCTGGTTTGCAAGGATTTTCTGCACTCTTGCTGTTTCTGGCAACCCTGCTGACAACTTTCCAGCTAATCCAGTACAGCAGGCTTAGAGCCACCTACCCGCAGGGCATGACAATTGCCAATGTCCCGGTCGGCGGGCTGGATCGGCAGGCAGTTGCCCAGCGCTTGCTGGAAGCTTATGATATTCCGGTGGAGTTGCACTACGGGGATGCAACCATCCTGATGAATCCATCCATCGTCGGTTTCGAGCTTGATCTGGAAAGCATGCTGGCTGCTGCCGATCTGGAACGCACAAAACAATCCTTTTGGGCCGGATTTTGGGATCATCTATGGGGGCGCACAGCCAAACCCGTCAATATACCATTGCGTTTCAATTACTCGGAAGACAGGCTGAAAACTTATCTCCAAACGGAAGTAACCACCCGTTACGACCATCCGCCAACGCCTCCATCCCCAATCGTTGGCACTGTCAACTTCCAGCCGGGCACATTGGGGAATGTTCTGGATATCGACAAATCCGTCGTGTTGATCGAAAGCGCACTCCGCTCGACCAATCAAAGAGTCGTCAATCTTCCGCTCAAACGCACCCTGCCTCCCAAACCCAGTTTCACGAATCTGGAAGTCTTGCTCAGACAGACGATAGAAATCAGCGGGTTCGACGGCACTATCGGTTTATACTTGCTCGACCTGCAAACCGCCCAGGAGATTCACTTCGGGTTAAAGCAGGGCGCGGACTTATCACTCAATCCCGACATCGCTTTTACTACCGCCAGCATCATTAAAATTCCAATTCTCGTCTCTACCTTCAAAAGGCTGGATACAATTCCGGACGCTGAAACAGCCAACCTGATTAAGAAAATGATTATCGAATCAGGAAACGAAGCCGCCGACTGGTTGATGCAAAGAGTAATCGACCCGGCGAGAGCGCCCCTTCTGGTTACCGAAGACATGAAAGCCCTGGGGCTGGAAAACACCTTCCTTGCCGGATACTTCCATCAAGGTTCACCGTTGCTTGCCATCATTAAAACACCGGCAAACCAGCGCACGGATATCAATACCAAACCCGATTTATATAACCAGACAACACCTTCCGATATCGGCATGTTACTGGAAGATATTTACCAATGCGCTCAAACAGGCGGGGGTACTTTTCAGGCTGTTTTCCCCGGGCAAATCACCCAAACAGAATGCCAGACAATTGTCAGTTACCTTTCAAGGAACAAAATCGGAAATTTAATCGAAGCGGGAGTACCGGAAACAACCCAGATTGCACACAAACACGGATGGGTTAGCACGAACGGGATCATCAATCTCATCGGTGATGCAGGCATCGTCTATACACCGGGTGGCAATTACGTATTTGTCGTATTCCTGCACCATCCGATTCAATTGCTTTGGGACCCTTCCGCCAAATTGATTGCCAATCTCTCCCGCGCAATTTACAATTACTATAATCTCCCAACGCCATAACCCCCCACCTACGCGGTAAGAAAAACAACCGGCGGCTCTGTAACAAACAGCCGCCTTTTTCTTTCCTGACTTAACTAATACTAATGAGCGGGATTACAAATCCCGGTTGACAACATATTCCGCAAGCTCAATCAAGGCTCCACGCTCTGCGCTCTGCGGCAATGAACGCACTGCTTCAATTCCCTTGCCGATAAAAGACCTTGCCTCGCCCATGGCTCTGTCGATTACGCCGCTTTTCCGGATAGCATCGACAAGAGTCTTCATGACCTCGTCGTTATAGACATTCCCCGTCAGCACCGCCCGCATGTTTTCATCGTCCGGTTTTTCTTCGTGGTAATAAATTGCCGGCAAAGTGATCACCCCCTGACGCAAATCACTCGCTACCGGCTTGCCGACAGAAACCTGGTCCCCGGTAAAATCGAGAATATCATCGACAATCTGGAATGCCATACCGACGTGATAACCATAAGTTTCGACAGATTTGAGAGCACCATCATCCACCCGGCTCAACAAAGCAGCTGCGCGTGTTGCCAGCACAAACATGGATGCGGTTTTTGCAAAAATGCGATTGTAATAGTCTTCCCGATTGGCGTCATGGTTGCGTGAAAACAGCTGAGTAATTTCACCGGTGACGATCGTCCCCAACGTTTGAGAAAAGATTCTCATCACATCCAAAGACCCTGTTTCCGCTGCCAGTTCTGCGGCTTTGGAAAAAATAAAGTCACCGGTTAACACAGTTGCAGCAGGTGACCATGCAGAATTCAGGGTCGGAATTCCCCTTCTCAATAAAGAACCGTCGATTAAATCGTCATGCACCAAAGTTGCCGTATGCAGCAATTCGATAGCCGCCGCCAAAGTAACCAAATGATCGGAGTCAGCCCCAAACATCCTGCCGGTCAACAAAGTCAAAACCGGGCGGACTCGCTTGCCTCCTGAAGAAATCAGATGCTCCATCGCTGCCCGAAGGTCGGGATGATACTTATCGGCGTGACCGCGCATCCTTTCTTCGACCAGAATCAAACCATCTTCTACCAACGATGAAAAACCCATCTTAATCAAGGAATTCAACTCCATCCAAACAAATTTCTAGCATTAAACGTCGTTTGAAGTGATACTTCGTCTAAAGTGAGATTATAAACCTCTGTGATTTTTTCTGCCACCTTCAAAACGTGCGCCGGTTCATTTCTTTTGCCCCGGAACGGGTGTGGCGTCAGGAAAGGAGCATCAGTTTCAAGCAATACACGCTCCAGCGGTATTTCAGCAAGCAGTTCGCGGATATTGCCGCCGCTTTTGTAGGTTACCGGACCGGAAACACCGATATAAAAACCCAATTCGGTGATTGTTTTCGCTTCCCGAACATTCCCGGAAAACGAATGAAACACACCCGGGTTGGCGATTGAACTTTTGTCCGCATTCGCATCACACCAATCCCGAACGATTGCCAGAGTATCTTCGATGCACTGATGGTCAGTAACAGTTCTATTTCGCGTATGGATGATCACCGGTAAATCAAACTGGCTTGCCAATTCCAGCTGACGCCGGAAGGCTGCCTTTTGCAAATCCTTTTGCTCTTCGTTATGATAATAATCCAAACCGATTTCACCCAGCGCGACAACTTTCGGGTTTTCCAAAAGCGCTTCCAAATTCGGCAACACCTCATCGATTTGCCCCGGATTACTGTTTGGGTGAATGCCTGCGGCAGCAAAGATTCTTTCGTCCTTCCCGGCAATACGAACAGCATCCAGACTGCTTTCCAAATCGATACCGATGGTTAAAACCCTTACCAGACCTGCTGTCCAGGCTCTCCTCAATACATCATCCAAATCAGATCTGAAAGCATCCAATTCCAGATGACAATGGGTATCGGTCAGTGCGACCTGTTTCACCTAGACAATCCCGGCAATTCGCAGCCCGTCTTGCAAAATGGGTTGCACTTTGTCCTCATGTGTGGTTTCACAATAGACACGAATGATCGGTTCCGTACCGGAAAAGCGAATCAGAAGCCAGCCGCCATCTTCAAGCCCGAACTTGAACCCGTCCAGCGTTACCAAACCGGTCACTTTCAAGCCGCCGATTGTCTTCGGGTTTGCTGAAAGTATTTTCTCGATTTTTTCTTCTTTGTTACCCTTGAAGGGGGTATCGATACGGTCGTAGTAATGCGCCCCGACTATCGAGAAAAGCAATTCAAGCAGCTCGGACGGTTTTTTGTTCAAGCGGACCATCATATCCAGGAAGTACAAACCGGCAAGAATACCATCACGCTCAGGTACGTTGCCGCGAAATGCATAACCACCCGATTCCTCGCCACCAATCAAACCGTCGAGTTCGATCATCTTGGGGGCCACATACTTAAAGCCCACACCGGTCTCGTATACGGGAACGTCATAAATTTCGCCTAATTTGTTGAGCATGTTCGTCGTCGAAAGCGTCTTGATAATCGGGCCCCGCTCGCCGCGTACTTCAAGCAGATAGTAAGCCAGCAAGCCGAAAACCCGCAGCTGGTTCACAAACATCCCTTTTTCATCACCAATTCCAACTCTGTCGGCATCCCCATCGTTGATTATCAACACATCCGCGTCATATTCCAAAGTCGCTTTCAAACCCGCATTGATGTTCGGCGGTATCGGTTCAGGCCGTGCCATTTCAGGAAAAATCGGGTTCCTGGTATTGTGAATCTCGAACACCTTCGTTTTTCCGCCTTCCAGCAGCCGTGTGAACCAACCGGCACCATTTCCCCACATCGGATCGATCAGAATTCTCAATCCGGCCGCCTTGATCGGCTCCAGATCGACAAGGGTTTTGATATGCTCAATATAATCAGGCGCCGGGTCGAACTTAACAATCAAACCCTGTTTCACTGCTTCATCGAACGGGATAGAACGGACATCATCAATCGTATCGGGAATCAAACGTTCGATTTCTTTCAAACCCTGCGGGTCGATTGCTCCGCCGTGTTCATCCCGCACCTTGAAGCCATTATCCGAGGGAGGATTATGAGAAGCGGTGATGTTAACCGCCCCGACAGCTTTCTTGGGAAGAATAGAATAAGAAATCACCGGGGTCGGGGTCGCTCCAACCGTTAAATACACCCGAAGCCCGTTACCAGCCAAAACTTCCGAGACGGCCGCCGCAAATTCTTCACCCAGGAATCGTTTATCATGCCCTACAACCACCCATGATTTTTCATCAACCCGGTTGACCAGATAATGCGCGAACCCCTGAGCACATCTGCGCACGCTGTCAAAAGTATAGTCACCTGCAATTTTCCCCCGCCAGCCATCCGTACCAAAGATAATTTTGCTAGCCATCACGCCTCCATAGAATAAATACCAATGATTAAAGACATCTTGTATTATAACAAACGCCTGAAAAACCAGGGAAACAAATTTCCCGGCCAGATATTTATCCATCCGGTTTTGCCGCAAAAAACACATCCCATTTTGCGCAACAAATCATTCCCACTCGTGTGAATTCCGCAAAAACGGTGACAAGCAATAAGTCCAATCCACCGCTTTC
>CAYWFK010000070.1:0-13700 GCA_964457375.1 uncultured Anaerolineales bacterium | reverse complement strand
TATCCGCCCTCGTCCAGTTCTTCGAACAATTGCTTGAAATAACTCCCCATAAACCGGTGTCTGGTTCCGGCAAGCTGTCTTCCCGTTCTCGTGAACATCCTCGATTTGATCTTCCGCAATTTAATCAGGTATTCATGGTAAGGGGAATGGGACTCGCCTTCTTCTTCAACCCCCGTTTGGAGGAACTGTTCGGATGGTTTTTGAAACAGATATGCCCCGTCTTTGACGGCGTAAGCAATCGCACGCGCAATTCCCACAGCGCCGATAGCATCCAGCTTGTCTGCGTCGAAAACAACCTGCGCTTCGATTGTTGCCGGTTTTTCCCGGTTTCCGCGAAACCGGTGGGCACGGATGCAATGTTTCACCGCTTCGATGCTCTGGGTATTCCATCCCTCTTCCTTCAAAACCTTGTCGGCAAACTCCGTAGCATCCTCCTGATGCGAACGCCTGCTTTGCTCCTCCTGGTTACCGGCAACATCATGCAGCAGTACGGCAGCCCGCACGATGATCATATCCGCATTTTCGGCACGGCCAATCACATTTGCCAGCTTCAACACACGCAGAATATGATCGAAACCATGTACCGGGTCATTTTTTCCATACCATTTTCTGGCTTGTTCGATAGTAGGCATCCAATTCCTCACTTCTCAATCTGGCTAAAACACTTTGAAATAGGATAACAACCAAAGGACGACCCCCAAAACAACAATCGCCAAACATCCGCATGAAAAAAGCTGGAAAGTAATTCGCAGCAGAAACTTCAGCACGCCCCAAAGAATGGCAAGCACAATAATCAGGATCAGAATTGCATAGATATGTTCAACCATTGGAACCTCGGTTTGAATAAAACTTACCTTTTTTCACCACTGTGTGTACAAGATTACCGCCAAACCGGTACCCAAGATGTCGATAATCCGGTACATCCAACAACAAGAAATCCGCCTGTTTTCCCGGTTCGATTGAACCGACGGTCTCATGTTTCCGAATTGCATAAGCCGCGTTGATCGTCGCGGATACCAGCGCCTGTGCCGGTGTCAGATGCAGATACCGGCAAGCAAGAGAAATAGCAAACTGCAAATTTTCACACCACGCTGTCCCCGGGTTCACGTCCGTAGCAATCGCCAGATACGCGTTTGCGTTCAGGAGAGCATCAGACGGAGTATACTCACCTTCTGCAAGCCCAAAAGGTGTGCAAGGGAGTGAAACAGCCACCGTTTCCGAATGCCCCAGCGCAGCGATATCACTGGGTGATGTTACCACCAGATGATCGGCAGATACAGCCCCAAGGGAAACAGCAAGAGACGCGCCTCCCAGATTATCGAATTCATCCGCATGGATTTTCAAGGGAAATCCCAACCCCCGCGCAGTTTCCAAAATCTTTTTCGATTGAGAGATATTGAATGCACCTGTTTCACAAAACACATCCACGAAAGGCAGCCTGCGTCCGGAAGCATTTTCCATCCACCAGGCACGCAATTTTGGCAGCATCTCGTTGCACACCAAAGCAGTGTATCCATCCGAATCATGCCTGTATTCCTGCGGGATGGCGTGCGCACCCAGGAAAGTAAAAACCAGCTCGATGGGTTCTTCATCGTCCAAAACCAGCATCGCCTGCATCATGCGCAGTTCCGCATCCCATGCCAAACCGTACCCGCTTTTCACTTCGGCAGTCGTCGTACCATTGGAAAACATGCGGCGCAAACGCGGTCTGGTTTCTTCAATCAATGCTTCAAGGCTGGCGTTACGGGTTGCCCGAACAGTAGCAACGATTCCGCCTCCTGCCTCCATGATTTCCAAATACGTTTTGCCCTGAATACGCATTTCGAATTCCAGCGATCTGTCACCCGCCCAGACAGCATGAGTATGCGGATCGACAAGCCCGGGCACAATCACAAATCCGCTGGCGTCAAAGCGTTCTTCATCAGGATACTTGTCCAGCAAATCGCTGGATTTTCCCACCGCCCGGATGATTCCATCCGAAAAAACGATAGCGCCGTCCTTGATCAAACCGGTAGTTCCCAGCACGGAACCTCGCTGCGGTGCCCCGGCTACGGTTAAAATCTGTTTTGCAGAATGAATAATCATCAGCTATCCTTTTCTTTCCTTGTCGACAATCAAACCCTATTTTATCCTCATATTCCCTTTTTAGGGATGTATAATACAAATATTCGCCTTCCATCAACTTCCCCCGCACGGCAGTTCAGTACCAATCACCTATTTGTTATTTTTAAGATTCCATGTATAATGAAAAACACTATTACATTTATCGTTATTTAATTGTTATGCAGGGGGCCCCCCGAAATTATTATGAGTACAGTAATTACAGATATGGGTCGTATACTTTGTATCGAAAAAAAACAAAGTGGTAAACAAGCGTTCGTTCCCGGTATGCTTAAAAAAGGTTTTTTCGTAGATAACGTAAATTCCGGGAAAGAAGCTTTGAAACACTTGCAAATAACGCAGCCTGACGTTATCGTCATCAATGCGGCATCTTTACGCACAAGCGGGGTGAGAATTTGCCAATCTATCCACTCGAATTTTCCTGATTTACCAATCATCCTGATCATCGACAAGGGTCAAAAAACAGCATCCGGCAAACATACCGCCAACGTTGTTCTCGAATTGCCTTTCACTATCCGCAAACTGGCAAACCGGATTTACCCCTATATTCCCGGGGACGGAAAAGACAACTTCGAAGTCGGGCCGATCATCCTCAACACAAAACGCAACAAAGTCGTTTGCAATGGCAAAGAAGCAAAACTAACGCCGCAACTAACCAAGATCCTGAAAACGTTAATGGAAAAACCGGGGGAAGTTATCGAAAGACACCAACTCTTCAAAAAAATCTGGAAAACAAATTACACGGACGATACACGTTCACTGGATGTACATATCAGCTGGTTGCGAAAAGCAATCGAACAGGATCCGCATAACCCCAAGCATCTCATCACCATTCGCGGGGTCGGATACCGGCTGGATATATAACCGCATTTGAATATCATTCAGGATGTTATTCTGTTCCGGGGCTTTCAAGCAGTATCCGGATTTGTTCACCGTTCGATCGGACAAGGCGCACCGCTATCTTCCCCCGCTTCCGGGGCAGGCGGGTTTGGGTAACGAATTCACCTTTGCGTTTTGGCCGTTTCGATTGAAAAACACTTCGAAATACCTTGCCATCCCAATCCGGGTCTAACTCCCAATACTCCAGGTCATCACATACTTCCGGCTTGATACGAATCACCCCATCGTCTTCTTTGTAATCCAGATAATCCCGGGCAGACGCCTTCATGACGGGTATCCTGGCGTTGCTCTCTACATCCAGCCGAACAGGTGATACTTGCGAACCGGCCAAGCGGGAATAAGTCGTTTGGACAGCCCGCCATTGCATATCAGCCGCGATGAAATTCCGTTCAAGAGACCCCGCAACAACAGCTGTCGTCCCCGAACCGCAGAAAAAATCTCCGACCAAATCCCCCGGATTCGAAGAAGCCAAAAGAATGCGTTTCAGCAGCGCCTCCGGCTTTTGGGTTGGATAACCGGTCCGCTCGTTGTGCAGCCTGGCGACTACCGGGAAATACCACCAATCCTCCGGCACCTTGCCTCGGGCAAGGTCCGGTACTTTACCGAAACCCGCTTTCGCCGAAGATGCAAATGTCTTCACAGTATTCGGATGATACGGCTCCCGGACGGCATCGGCATTGAAAGTATAATCATCCGATTTTGTGTAAACCAAAATCGTATCATGTTTGCGCTTGAAAGCAGAACGAATCGGCGACGGGCCATGGTAAACCCACACGATTTCGTTGAGGAGCCTTTCCGCACCAAACAGGTCATCCAGCAGCAGTTTGGCATAATGGCTGGCATGCCAATCCAGGTGCAGATACAACGTTCCTGTTTTCGCAAGAAGACGATGCATCAGTTGAAGGCGGGGATAAAGCATATCCAGATACGCATCGATGTTTTTCCAATGATCCTGATAACCGTCTGCGAGTAGCCAGCTTTCCGGATGACGGGAATCTTCTTTCCTGCCGACACGGGCACGGTAACGTTTGTTTGAAAAAAACGGCGGGTCGGCATAAATCAAATCAAATCTTTCTGGGTAATCCTGCAACAACGTAGACATCACCCTGTAATTATCTCCCAGAATCAAACGGTTTTCAGGCTTTTTAGCAGGATAACCCGCACCACCCGGATACAAAATACTCTCGGTGGTGAAAACAGAAGGAAGCGGATCAGGATTTGTCTTGGAATCCCAGATAAGCGTAGGGGGCATATTGACAGAATTCAGATAGATAAGAAAAAAGGGGCGGCGTAATCACCGCCCCAGGTTGATTATTTTGCAAATTTCTTTTGCAGGAGTTCTTCCAATGTCGGTTTGCCAATTACCTGCAAATCATAGCGTACACGCTGGGTCGGTTTGTTGATCTTCATCAATCGTCCAAGGTCGATGGGCGTACCAATGATGACCAAATCCACGTCAGCATTGTTGATTGTTTGTTCCAGCTCGTGCATTTGCTCTTCGCCATAACCCATAGCCGGCAATACCTGCCCTGTTGTCGGATATTTCTTGTACGTTGCTTTGATCGACCCGACAGCAAACGGTCTTGGATCGACAATCTCAGCCGCACCGTATCGCTTGGCGGCAACCCAGCCGGCGCCATATGCCATGCCGCCATGCGTCAGCGTCGGACCGTCTTCGACAACAAGAACACGCTTTCCGCGAATTGCAGCAGGATCGTCGACAAACAACGGAGAAGCAGCCTCGAGAACAATCGCATCCGGATTGAGCGCATGCAGATTTTCCTGAACCTGGATGACACTCTCTGGATTAGCCGTATCCACTTTGTTGATGACGAAAACATCAGCCATTCTCGCATTGGCTTCACCCGGATGATATTTCAATTCGTGTCCGGGACGATGTGGATCGGCAACGACAATATGGAAATCTGTGGCGTAGAACGGAAGATCATTATTACCGCCATCCCACAAGATGATGTCCACTTCTTTTTCCGCCTGCCGCAGAATTGCTTCATAATCCACACCTGCGTAAACGATCACGCCATTGTCGATGTGGGGTTCGTATTCTTCGCGTTCCTCGATGGTGCATTCATGCTTGTCCAAATCCGCATATTCTGCGTAGCGTTGAACAGCCTGTTTAGCCAAATCACCGTAAGGCATGGGGTGACGGATTGCCGCCACACGATAGCCCATATTGATTAAGATTTCTGCAACCCTGCGGGATGTCTGACTTTTGCCGGCGCCTGTGCGGACTGCACAAACAGAAACAACCGGTTTCGTCGATTTGACCAGCGTGGTATCCAGACCCATCAAACGAAAATCGGGACCGGCAGCAAGTACTTCCGAAGCCTTGTGCATGACATATTCATGAGGAACATCGCTGTATGCAAAAACGACCTGGTCGATATTGTTTTCTTTGATGAGTGTTTGCAGCTCTGCTTCCGGATAAATCGGAATTCCTTCCGGATAAAGTGAACCTGCCAAAACAGGAGGATAAATCCGCCCTTCAATGTTGGGAATCTGTGTTGCGGTAAATGCGACAACCTTGTAATCAGGGTTGTTACGGAAAAATGTATTGAAGTTGTGGAAATCGCGCCCAGCAGCGCCCATAATGATGGTACGAATTGGTTTCATTCCTCTCTCCTAAATAGATTATTATTCGGGAAACATGTTTCCCATGATACACAGTTAATCAAACCTTTGCAAGATCACATGACTTCCGGAGCATCGATCCCCAGCAAAGCCAGTGTATTTGCCAATACTTGTCTGGTGGCATCCACCAGTCTCAACCGAAATGCTCTAACCGGTGGCTCAGCCTGAAGAACCGGGCATTGCCGGTAAAAATCATTGAAGGCTTTAGCCAAATCATAGGCTAAATTAGTCAGTTGTAAAGTCTTGTATTCTTCCGCAGATCGTTGAATATCCTGTGGAAGTCGTGAGAGCAATTCGACCAGGGAAATTTCTACCTCGGTCAACTCGCTGACAGATTGATTCGTCTCCGCATCGTGCTCCCCGGCTTTCCTGAGAATACTATTCGCCCGCACATGAGCATATTGAATATACGGTGCAGCATGCCCATTGAAATCGAGCGCTTTCTCCCAATCGAAAGTTACCATCTTGGTATTTTCCCGCGAAAGCATCGGGTATTTGATTGCACCCAGGGCAACCGCGGTAGCAACATCCCGCTTGGTCTCATCCGGTAATGAAGGGTTCTTTTCAGATACTATTTCATACGCCCTTTGGTTCGCTTCCCGCACCAAATCTTCGAGCAAAACCACCGTCCCGTCACGCGAAGACATCGTGACATTTCCGGGTAAATTGACAATTTCATAGGATAGATGATAACAATCCTTTGCCCATTCATACCCCATGATTTCCAATGTTTTGAAGATTTGCTGCATATACAGCGATTGACGCACATCGATGACATAAACCGAGCGATCAAGGTCGAACATCTCGAACTTCTTGATTGCCAGTGATAAATCCTTCGTAGCATAAAGGGAAGTTCCGTCGGATCGCAAGATCACCAGTACTCTGTATTTTTCTTTCTTCAGTCCCAGCAAATCATCCAGGCGGATAATCACCGGGCCATCCGGTCTTTCATCTTCTGCAATACCGCGCTTGATTAAATCCTCGACAAGTTCTTTACCGGAATCTTCCACTTCGCTTTCGAAAAAATAATGATCGAAACGAACATCCAGCGTTTGATAAATTTGCTCGAAACCCTCAATCGACCATTTCCTGCTTTTTTCCCAAAGTGCAACGATCTCCGGATCACGCTTGTCCCATCTGGCAAACAAAGCCCTAACTTCCGCATCCAGTTCGGGTTCAGCATCCAGACGACGGGCAGCTTCTGCATAAAGGTCACCCATCCAGCGGGTTTTGTCCGCCGCAGGTTCTTCGCCCTTGTGGTATTTTTGGTAATTCCACAACCATTTGATTACGTGAAGGCCAATATCCCCAATGTAATTAGCCCGTACGACCTCGTACCCGGCCGCCTCGAAAATATTGCACATGGCATTGCCCAAAATCACATTGCGCAAGTGCCCGACATGAAAAGCCTTATGCGTGTTCGGCTGAGAAAACTCGAACATCACCCGCTTGTTTTTCGCTTTTCCGCGTCCAAATGCTTTGCCTTCCGACAAAACCGTAGCGATCACCCGCTCTGCATAAGCCGCATGATCAAAATACAAATTCAGATAGCCTTTGACGGCCTCTGTGCGCTGAAACCCCGGAGGAACACCCAGAAAATCAGCCACTTCTTTGGCAAGCAGTTCTGCCCGTTGAGGAACGTTGATTTTCTTCCCGGCACGTGCTTCCTGAGCGGCAAGCCGGAAGAACGATGTGGAAATCCCCCACCCGCCGCTAAAAGGAATAGCTGACCAATCCAGTTTGACAGGTACAGTGACATCCTGCTTGCGCAGAAAGGTTGTAATGCGTTGGGTAATGTGTTGTTTTTCGGTCTCGAACATGGTTTTCCGTTTGTGAATAATCTAGCGAACACGGTTGTTCACCGCTGAGGATTATATCATCGAATGATTTTGAGTATTGTCAAAGTTTACTCTTCGGTTATCGTAAAAAAAAGCGGAAGCTACGAAGCTTCCGCCTGTTATCAATCCATTCAAATACCGGAGAAATCAGGATTGCTGCTTCTCGAGCATAGCAAGTTGTTTCATCAACCGGCTTTTTCTGCGTGACGCATTATTCTTGTGAAGAATGCCTTTTGCAGCTGCCTTGTCAAGCGCACCGACTGCTTCCAGTGTTTTTGCTTTGGCATCATCAAGGTTGCCTTCCTGAATAGCAAACCGTGCTTTTTTGACAAACGTCCGTGCCCGTCCCCGGAAAATCCGGTTGTGCAATCTGCGTTTTTCGTTCTGTCGTATTCTTTTAATTGCGGATCTTATATTTGCCAATTCGTTCCTCCATAAATCTTTCCATCGAACCACTCACAGCTGGCTATTTTACATGAGAGATGCCGATTTGTCAAATTGAGAATTTTCCGCCTGCCAAAATATGGTATCATGAAAAGCCTCAGGCCGGCCAGGTGGTCGCGTCCTGCTCTTCGGAACAGGATGAGGAAAGTCCGCACTCCACAGAGTACGCTGCCGGGTAACACCCGGGGCGGGGTAACCTGCCGGAACAGGGCCACAGAGACATACCGCCGATGGACTGGTTTCCAGTCACAGGTAAGGGTGAAAAGGTGGTGTAAGAGACCACCGACGCATTCAGCAATGAATGCGTCAGGCAACCCCCAGCGGGAGCAAGGCCAAGCAGGAATGAACCCCGGTTGCCGGGGGGGAGGCTGCTCGTCTCCTTTGAATTCCGGGTAGGCTGCTGGAACCGGGTGGAGACGCCCGGTCAAGATAAATGACCACCCAGGTGCAACCCCAGGGAAGAAGCCTTCGGGCGTAAACCTGCGGTTTTGCACCGGACAGAATGCGGCTTACAGGCTGGCCTGGGGCACACTAACCGCAATTTATCCACAACAGCGGGGACATCGATACGTTTCGATCCGCAGAAAATATCCGCCATCTCAGTGCCGGTTTCCATCACCGGCACCGCCCGGAAAGATTGAAAACCGGGACCCGACAAAGCATTCCCTTGCAATGATTGACAATCGAGGCAGATAAACCCACTCGAAGAGAGATAGCCAATGTTTGTGCAGTCTTCCTCTCGGAGAAATATCTGCCCGCCGCCCCATATAACCCTACTGCCCGCCAGTTTCTTGTTTACTTCTCCACAACAGGCTTCAGCAACTTCCACGTTTTACCGCCGTCTGTCGTGTGCACCAGAGCAATCTGTTTTGCTTCCCGTGCCACTGCCCAACCGGTGTTCTCATTGACGAAGCTGAAAGTTCCTTCCCATTTCATGTGCTTGACAAGCGTCCATGTCTTGCCGCCATCGCTGGTTCGGAGCACATCTCTTCCAAGAGCAAGCCCGTGCATCTCATCCTGAAAGACAAGATATTGCACATTCCTGATGAGTTTCGTATAGCGCCAGCTGCTTCCCTTGTCCGTTGTTGCATAAAAATAAGTGTACGTATGATCCGCAGTATCCCGGCAAGTTACCAACAAGTATCCGGTCGACTCGGCAGGAAAAACCGGCGCATGGGTTTTGCAAGCCAAAATTTCATGGGCCCAATCCAAATCTTTGGGCGCAGGCAAATCAATATCCTTCCACGTATAACCGCCATCCAAAGTTTGTACAAGAAAAGCTCCGGGGCGCACACCATTCGTATCCTTCAGCGCCCATCCCCATTGCTCATCGGCAAATGCCAAACCGACAATCCGTAATGACATCAGGCTGTCGATATTCTCCGATTGCGGATCGGTAATCAATTGCCAGGTCGTTCCCCCGTCATTACTTGCATACAGATTGCTGTAATCATGATTCATCCCGGCATCGACATGCACGAGCAGCCAGCCATGTTCCTTTCCGGAAAACGCAAAGAAACCCGGCTCGAAGAAGCCTTCCATCCCGCTAAGTTTCAGTGCGGGTGACCGCGTCCAATGGCTGCCCCCGTCTGCCGTCTGCCACACAATCACGTCCGCGGGGGGAAAACCATCGACAGGGGTATAGACAGCCCAGGCATGCTGATCATCGATGAAAGCGGTGACCACCTTCCACGCATCACCAATATCCGGATCCAGCAGCTGCGGTGGCGAAACATCCTTCCACGAACTCCCGCCGTCTTCCGTGCGCACAACATGGTCGATCTTGTCATCTTGTCGGGCTACGCCCCATCCCTGATTCAAATCGACCATCCTGATCACCGAAAGATAGACGGGTTTTCCGACCGCCAAAGCAGCCATGGGGACACCCGATTCAGGTTGAGCGGTGGCAGAGGCGGGCAATGGGGTTGCGGAAACATCAGGTGTCGTTGGCGAAGTTTGCACATTCGCCGTTTGTGTCACAGTTACCGGCAAGGGCGTTTGCGTATCTGCGATCCGGGAAACAATCGGCGACACAGAGGCAGAAACGGTTGCCTGCGGCTTTTTTGAATAACCGGGATAATTACAACCGGCAAGAACGGCTGTAAATACCAGACAAGCTGCGATTCTTTTCAGATTCATCATGCTTCTCCTTTTTAGCTTTCCCGGGGCGCTCATTTCCGGAAACACCGGTAAAACGAAAAATCAACCGCCTGGGAAAGCTGACAAACTCATCGATCATATCCATTATACAATAATTGCCAAATCGGAATTCACCCCTGCCGAATACACCGACAAACATTCCGGCACATAACGAGACACAACACCCATTTGCCAGACAACCATATTTGTCGGTACGATCTACCCGATGACCATTCCCTGTTTCGCATCAAGCTTCAAATCGATGATGTCGCCCGAAACGATGAACTCCTGAACGCCAAGGTGGTTGCGAACAATCCTCCCGTCTTGCCACAAATCCGCCACATGCAGCTGAATGCTCTGGTGAACATCACCGATATTGAGAACAATCAGAAGGTTTCCGTCATTCAGTTTACGCGAAAAAGCCACATACTTCGCATCATCATTCGCCGCGACAAGGTGGAAAATGCCTCTGCGCAAAGCCGTGTGCCGTTTTCTCAACCCGGTGAGCTGCTTCACCCAATCATGTAAATCCGGTTTCCAGAGATCCCGGTTCCAGGGAAACGCCCGCCTGCAATCCGGGTCCTTCCCGCCGCTGATGCCGACTTCATCGCCATAATAAATCCCCGGAACACCCGGCATCGTGAGTAACAGCAAAAACGCAAGTTTAATTTTGCCAAGATCACCGTCAAGCACTTGCCAGATTCGCTCGGTATCATGCGTCCCCAGCGGCAAATACATCGCAAAAGCATTGTCATGAGGATATAGGTTCATAAATCCTTCAATTTGTCTGCCGAAATCAGAAGCATGAATCTTGCCGCTGATGAAATCGATTAAACTCTTGCGGAACGGATAATGAATCAAACCATCGAAATGATCACTCCCCACCCAACGCGGATCTCCATCCCAAATTTCTCCCACCAAATACGCATCCCGATTAGCTGTTTTCACCACATGGCGAAATTCCGCCCAGAAGGTATCGTCATTGATTTCGTTGGGAACATCCAGCCGCCAGCCATCCGCCCCCTGTTCGATCCAGTAACGGGCAACCCCAAGCAAATATTCCCTGACCGCCGGATTTTGAACATTGAACTTTGGCAAACTGCTGAAACGCCACCACGCTTCATAATCCGTTGCCTGGGGATTGTCATAAGCATGCACAGGAAAATGATTGATATGAAACCAGTCCTTATAAGGAGAATGCTCCTGATTTTCCAGCACGTCATTGAAAGCAAAAAAGCCCCTGCCGCAATGGTTGAAAACGCCATCAAGGATTAAACGCACATGATTCGAATGTGCCAAATCGAGCAAGGCATGAAAATCATGCAGCGTACCCAATTTCGGATCGATGCGGTGATAGTCCGTGCAGTTATAGCGGTGATTCGAGGTCGATTGAAAGATCGGGTTAAGGTAAATGGCATTGATTCCCAAGTCAAGGAGATAATCGAAATGCTGGATGATACCCCGCAAATCTCCCCCCTGAAAGCCCCAATTCGTCGGTGGAGATCCCCACGCCTGAACATTGACCGGATCATTCCCGCGATCCCCGTTGGCAAACCGATCAGGGAAAATCTGATAAAACACGGCATCTTTTACCCAATAAGGAACAGACATACCAGCCTCACTCGTCTTGATTTCATACTGCCTGCATACCTTTATGATAACATCCTTCACAACAGTCTTTCAAGACATCTTTCCAATCGATCCCCGCGTGTAATCGACCTGCATTCCGGACCTCGCCTCCAAATACCACCGGTTTTCATCCGGTAAAAATCCCCCACACCCGGCCATGAAAAGCCGGTAAAATTAACCAACAGGAGCACAAAAAACAATGATTGGTTGATAAAACCTTTTCCATCCATTCGTGTCACAACGAATATCAACATGTCGAATATACCGGCTTGCACGGCAGTCTTCTCCGGGCAATCAACAGATTGTGTTACCATTAGAAAAGGTGAAAACATCTCAGGAACCGGATATGACAAGTTCGAAGGATAAAAAACCGGCAGGAATTATCGCCGCATCAATTACACCAATGATGAACGATTTTTCCCCGAATTACGATGCAATTCCCTTGTATCTGGATTACCTCGCCAAACAAGGCTGTCATGGTGCCTTGATTCTCGGCACAACAGGGGAAGGTCCATCATTCGCGTTTTCTGAACGAATTGCCATATTTCGGGCATCAGCCGGAATTCGCCAAACACATCCGGATTTCATATTGCTCGCGGGTACCGGCACACCCAGCATGCAGGAGACCATCGATCTTAATCGCGCTGTATTCAAGATGGGTTTCGACGGCGTTGTTGTCCTTCCGCCATACTTTTTCAGAAACGCCGGCGAAGACGGTTTGTTCACCTGGTTCGAGAATGTCATCCGAAAATCCGTCCCAATCGATGGAATTCTGTTGGGGTATCACATTCCGGCAATCGCCAATGTTCCTCTCAGTATGTCGCTACTGAAAAGGCTGAAAGTTGCTTTCCCACACCGATTTGAAGGCATCAAGGATTCATCCGGAAATCCGGAACGTATCCCGCAGTTTCACGCCGAATTTGGCAATAAGTTGAGTTACTTCACCGGAAACGACCGCCTTCTTTCCCAAACGCTGAAAAACAGCGGCAGCGGGATGATTAGTGCATTGAGCAATATTACCGGCCGCATTGCCCGAACACTTTGGCAAAGCTATCACGTCCGTCAACCTTACCAACCCTTGCAGGAACAACTCACCCAAGCCCGCACTATCCTGGAAGCCTTTCCGCCTTATGCGCCATCCATCAAGGCAATTCTCAATCGCCTATACGGGTTTCCCTTATGGCCGGTGCGCCCCCCGCTGGAACCATTATCCGAAAAACAAACCGACGAACTCTGCGAGAAAATCGCCGGTTATCTCATTTAATCAAACACAAACTCATGAAAACGACTGGTACACAAAAAGACACTAATTCCACAGAAAAAAACAAGGTATCCAATATCATTGCATTCTGGCTCGTTGCCCTGGGGGTACTATTACTGGTGTTGTATATAGCAATGAAGTTCTTCATACCCAAAGCTGAAAACCCCCGTCCTTTGGCTTCCGTCGACATCACGGAAACACTCGCAAAGGCTATCGAGATAATCATCTCACAAACCCCGCCGACACCGACATCATCCCCCAGCCTGACTCCCTCGCCGTCGCGAACGCCGCTGCCGACATTCACGCCTTCCGTTACACCGACACCGACAATCACACCATCATCCACGCCATCCCCCTTGCCGCCAACGCTGACGATTGCCTACCCGGTTTCCACCCCCGCCGCTTACCAAATGAGGCCCTGGTCACCGGCTTACGCAGATGAAATCATCCGCTTCATGGAAGCCTACCCCGAACGGCTGCGCCTGGACAATCCATCCCTGTCGCCGGAGGCTTACAACCCTGCATACACTTATGCATCTCTCCTTCAGGCAAAAGCCATTCTCCGCTTCCCGAACTCACCGGAAACTGAAACATGGCAATGGAATTATGCCTTTATTTCCATTTTTCATCTTATCAATCGTTAGTTCAATTGAAACAAACAAACCTTTAGATAGCGAAATAACGTCACAAGGTTACTATTATCAATCATTGATTTATTT
>CAYWFK010000069.1:0-13855 GCA_964457375.1 uncultured Anaerolineales bacterium | reverse complement strand
GTGCCCAGGTAATATTACTCTCCTCGTCGAAGCGCGCTTTCAACTCGACCAAGACAGCAACCTGTTTGCCATAATCTCTTCTCGCTTCAAGCAATACCTGTACAATCGGGGAATTCTTCCCGACACGATACAAAGTCTGCTTGATAGCCAAAACATTCGGGTCTCTTGCAGCAGCGCGCAGAAAGTCAATTACCGGCAAAAACGAATCATAAGGATGATGAAGCAGGATATTTTCCTGACATAGAACAGAAAAAATGGAACTGTCTTTTGTATCGCTTTCGGCAAAAACTTCGGGCACTTTCGGAACGAACGTTGGGTATTTCAAGTCGTAACGGTTGATATTATATAGCTCCGTGAGAATGCTCAAACCCAGCGGATTCGCAAGCGGATAAATATCCTTCGGGTCCATTTCCAAATTACGGATGAGAATTTCCAAAATATATCTGGGCATATTCTTCGTCACGCTCAAGCTTACAACCGAACCAAACCGGCGCTCCCGGACACTTTCTTCCATCGTTTCCAGCAAATCATCCGCTTCCAGTTCCTGAATAACCACATCGGCATTTCGTGTAACCCGGAATGGGTGCGCTTCGACAATCTCCATTCCCGGAAACAATTTCGTCAGGTTGGCTACGATAACCTGCTCGATCCACACAAAATAATGGTGGTAAGGAACAGTACCATCTTTCCGCACACTCCCCGAAGACCTTTTTATCGGTACAAGCCGCGGAAGTGTAGCCGGCACTTTCACTCTCGCAAACCTGTTTTGCCCTTTTTCATCACGAATCACAACAGCAAGATTCAGAGACAAATTCGAGATGTGAGGGAAAGGATGACCGGGGTCGAATGCCAAAGGTGTCAACACCGGAAAGATGACATCATCAAAATAAACCCTGACATTTTCAATTTGCTTTTCCGTCAGCTGGTTATAGTCCAACACATGAATACCAATATCATCCAGATTTGGCAGCAAAGTATCATGCCATAGATTACAGGCATGCATCAGCAAAGAAGCAACTTCTTTTCGAATGACAGCCAGTTGTTCTGCCGGGGTCAGCCCGTCAATCGAGAAATCGACGATCCCTGCCTCAAGCTGCATTTTCAAGCCCCCAACCCTGACCATGAAAAATTCATCCAGGTTAGACCCAACGATACCCAAAAACTTGACCCGTTCCAGCAAGGGATTCGATTCATCCTCGGCTTCTTCGAGCACACGTTTTTGAAATTCCAGGCTGCTCAATTCCCGATTAATAAACAATTTCGGGTCGTTTAACACGATGGGGTTTGTCGAACTGCTTTCCTGTTTCTTTTTTTCAGAGCTATCAGCCATTTTTCTTCCATCATTTCAATAAATAGAGATTATTTTCATCCAAGCCGTTTGTCTTTCGGGCTATACTGAAAAACACGAATATGCATTGTTCAACAACGCCTGCCTGAACATCCGATGAAAGCAGAAGAGACAATCATACGTTCCTGCAACGCCCCACCGCAGACAATCGGCTGTGTTATTCCTGCAAGCGGTCAATCGCAACTTACTGGTTCATCTCATCAATCATGGCTTGCACGGCACCTTTGTTCTCTGCATCAGGAGCCAATTGCAAATAACGTTCCAAATCCTGTTTTGCCTCATCGAACATATTCAACATTTTATACGATACGCCGCGGTTCAAATACGCCGGAGCAAAATCGGGTTTCAAACCCAATACCATATTGTATGCGAAAATTGCTTGCTGGTAATTCTTTCCGTAATAATAGGTGTTCCCCAACAGATAATAAGCCGAAGCGTTTTGGGGCTCCAATGAAAGAACTTTTTTCAAGTCGGAAATGGCTTCTTTGAATTTCTGGAGCTGCGTATAAACAATAGCGCGTTTCAAATATGCTTTGGCATTCTCCGGTTGTTTTTCAATGACGATACTGAAATCTTTTAATGCGGGTTCCAAATGCTGGTTATTCGTGAAAGCGATTCCACGGTAATAATACGCATCAAGCAAGTTTTCATCCAGGCGCAGGGCAATCGTCAAATCAGCAATCGCATCTTCCATTTTTCCCAGCGTCAGATAAGCAAGTCCCCTGTTGTAAAACGCCAATGTCAAATGGTCATCGATTTTCAGAGCACGGTTGAAATCTTCGATAGCATCTTCCAGCTGATTATTCTGAGCTTTGATTACTCCCCGGTTGTAAAAAGCCATAGCATTTTGGTCATCGATTTCAATCGACTTATTGAACACATCCAGCGCCTTTTCCATCTCACCCTGGCTTTTATACACGCTCCCCAAGCCGTTCAAAGCAGCTGACGACTTCGGGTCGATTTTCAGTGCACGCTGGTAATTATCCAGCGCTTTGTCATATTCTTTCAATTGATAATACGCATGCCCGCGATCGACGATTGCATCTATGTTTTGCGGGTCTTTCTCGATAACCGTATCGAACTGCTCGATTGCCTTTTGATACGCCCCTTCCGAAAGGGCTTTTTCTCCCGCCTCGAAAGCGTTTGCCCTTGCGCAGCCTGCTAATGTCACAGCCAAAATCAAGACGATGTACAACCAAATTACATTTTTTCGTCTCATAACCATCTATTACTCCCGATTATTAAATCTTGTCATTGTCTATACTTGATATTACCAAAGCGAACGTACACACAACTATGCTCCCTGTATTCCACTTGAATCGATCTGTGCCGGAACCACCTTCTCCGGCACGTGCTGCCGACAAAATCGTAAATACAGGTAACAAATTTTATCCTGTTTTTCCCTGTTGTGCCAATCAATTGAAAAAAAATAAATCACAACCATGTGCATTGTCAGGAACTTTTTCAGTAACAGACGTGCATTTTTCAAAACCCCGGCAGTAAACAAGTCGCCGTTTACGGTAAAACCGGGAAACCGGCATTACAAAAAACACTGCCCGCAAGTTATACGGACAGTGTTTCATTCATCTTGTTTACAATAATCGCTATTGTTGAAGAAACCGCCTAATTCAAATCAGAACCCGATTTTCGAATACAAGCGTTTCATGTCGACATGCTCGTGGACAATCGAGCAGAATTGCTCGAACTTGCTTGCCTGACCGAGCCTGGTTTTCCCGAAAATATCCTCGATCTTCTCGATAGTTTCGATGGTGTTTTCACGTACCAAAAGCACAGGAACGCCCAGTTCTTCAGCCTGTTTGATAATCAACGGGCTTGGGTGCAAATGGCCTGTTAAGATCAGGCAGGATGTCGAAGTTTCCAGTGCCGCAAGCTGAATGTCCGTTCTGTCGCCGCCAGTGATCACAGCTTTGTTGCGCTGTTTTCTAAATCGATGCAAAGCGGCTTCTTCCGTCATCGCCCCAACCGTCAAAGTTTCAACGAAAGTGTCAGGGGATCCGTTTTTCGTCAACACTTCTGCATCCAGTACTTCGATTAATTCGCCAACGGTCAGCGCCGCAAGGCTGCGAACTTCAGGCAAAACACCAAAGACGGGCAAATCGATTTTTTCCAGGTAAGGAATTGCATACTTCGTGACAAATTCCTGAGCCTCTTCCGGTACCCGGTTGATGATAACACCAATAAAAGCATCACCCAGGCGTGTCCTGGCTGTCAGGATATCATCCATCAACCGAAGTTTTCCGCGATACTTGACAACGACCAGCACGTAACTTCCAAGCAATTGTGCCACTCTCGGGGTTGGCAAGCCAATGATATACCCTTCCCGCAGGCTTCCGCCACCTTCCAGAAGGATGATATCCTGATTCTTGCCCGCACATTTGCAGGCATCCTGAATACGGTCGATAAGATCGCCTTCAAGCTTGCCTTCGAGAATATTGGTCAGCAACTCGTCTGTAACGACGACCGGAGACAAATCAGACGGATCAGCGTCCAGCCCCAAAGCATCGATGACGAACGCAGCATCTTCGTCAGCGATTTTGCCTTCCATTCTCCATGGTTGGATACTCAGCGGTTTACAATAACCTACTTTCTTCCCATCTTTCTGAAACTGCTTTCCCAAGGACAAACATACTGCCGTCTTACCAGAATACCGTTCAACTGAAGTGATGTAAATAGATTTCATAAATCGTCTCCTGAAATATCAGCCTCTTATTTTTTCGATAGAATTAATCTCATATCAATGGCTATGGAACCTTGTCCCTGCGGATAAACAATCAATGGATTGATATCCAATTCTGAAATTTCCGGAAAATCAAGAACAAGCTGGTTGATTCGCAGCAGCGTATCCGTAATGGATTCCTTGTCTACGGGAGCCTGTCCGCGAACACCGTCCAGCAATGCATAGGCTCGAATCTCGGAAAGCATTTCCCGTGCATCCTGAATGGATAAAGGAGCAACTCTGAATGTAACATCTTTAAGTACTTCGACAAATATACCCCCTAAACCGAATGTTAGCAACGGGCCAAATTGAGGATCGCGGTTCATTCCGACCAACACTTCCAGGCCGCCTTTGGGCGCCATTTCCTGAACCTGACAACCCCATAACCGTGCTTCCGGTAAATACCTTTGAGCGCGGTAGGTCATCAATTCGAATGCGTCCTTCACATCCTGGGCTGTTTGCAAACCGACTTTGACCCCGCCGACATCCGTCTTGTGCAAAATGTCCGGGGAAGCTATTTTGAGCACAACAGGATATCCGATTTCGCTGGCAAATTCAGCGGCTTCGTCAGCGGTTTTCGCCAGTTTCGATTTGGGTATTTGCAGACCATACGCTTTGAGCACGTCTCTCGACTCGGCATCACCAATGGTCAAACGACCTTCTTTGCGAACTCGTGCAATCAAATCCGCGACTGTTTTCTTGTCGACTTCGAAAGATTTGTATTCAGGCTCCGGCAAATTTTTAATTTCCAGATAACGCACCATGGATTTGAAAGCCAACGCAGCACGTTCAGGGAACGGATAATTCGGCACCTCGTTTTTCAGGAGTATATCGATCCCTTTTCTGACCTGGGCTTCTCCCATGAAGCAAGCGAGTACCGGTTTGTCCGTGTTCGCTGCCACATCACAAACGCCCTGAGCTGTTTTCTCGATTTCTGTCATTGCCTGAGGAGTCAAAACAACCATCATGCCATCCACGTTGGGGTCATTAATCACAATATCCATGGCAAATTTGTACCGGTCAGCCAGCGCATCTCCCAAAACGTCGACCGGGTTCGCAGCACTTGCTGCATCAGGTAAATATTGTTCGAGGGCGCGAATATTTTCGACTTCGAAACGGGCAAGTTTCAACCCGGCTCGTTCAAGTGCATCTGTCGCCAGAATGCCGGGACCGCCGGCATTGGTAATAATCGCAATCCGGTTACCCTTGATTGGAGGCTGATATCCCAAAGCCAATGCAACATCGAACATATTTTCCATCGAGTTTGCCCGCAACACCCCGGCCTGCATGAATGCCGCCTGATAAGCCTGCTCGGAACCGGCAAGCGATCCGGTATGGGATGAAACAGCCCTGGAACCGGATTGGGTTACACCTGATTTAATCGCCACAATCGGTTTTTTCTTGACCACCTGACGGGCAACACGGACAAATTCTTCTCCGTTTGGCAGGCCTTCCAGATAAATCAGAATAACGCGTGTATTCTCGTCATCCTGCCATGCTCTCAGCAAATCGATTTCACTCACATCCGCCTTGTTGCCCAGACTGACGAATTTCGACAAGCCCAATTGCCCTGCCTGCGCCCAATCCAAAATCGCTGTTCCCAGCGCCCCGGATTGAGACATGAAAGCCATCGGGCCCGACGGCGGTGTACCGTAGGAAAAGGAAGCATTCATGGGCGTGTAAGTATCGATTACACCCAGGCAATTTGGCCCGATCAGCCTTGTGCCGTAGCGCTTGCCAATCTCGACCAATTCCAGTTCGCGCTCCAAACCTTCCATGCCCGCTTCACGGAATCCGGCACTGATGACAATCACAGCCGGGATGCCTTTCTTCCCGCATTCTTCCAACACCGGAGGAACGTAAGGATAAGGAATAACAATGACTGCCAAGTCTATCGGATCCGGAACATCCAATACCGACGGGTAGGCTTTGAACCCCAGAATTTCATCTGCTTTCGGGTTAATAGGAATAACTTTCCCTTTTTTACTAAACCCGCCTTCTACAAGGTTGTGTAGTACAGCATGACCTAACTTTGTTTGATTTGTCGATGCACCGATGACCGCAATGGACTTGGGCTCGAAAAACTCCTCTAGCATAATTGTATCGCCTCCACGATGAGGTTTTTTTTTATTATATCCCTTTTTTCACAAGAGAACTCTGCCGGCAGGCAAGAATGTTACTTAATACACCCTAAAAACCGAACCATCATCCTGTTTATCCGCTCGTGGTGAGACCCTTTCCAATAAATATTTTTACATGAAGGACAAATCTTAAACGCATGGTAATACCGTTTTGTTTTGGGCTCGAGCCTGCTTAGAATTTCGGCCTTTTCAACCTTCTGAAGCAGCCCGTTGCATCGCGGGCAGCGGCTATAAAGGCGGACTTCCCCATCCAGCCGGTATCTGGTAAAAACATCAGCCAATTGTTCCTGCGGCTGCATCGAGCGGAGATAATAACCGTATACAATCCCTTTCCGTTTTAGCAAAGCCCGGTCTCTTGTCAATAATATCCTGTTTTCCGTGATGCTGATTTCAACAAGTTTTTCATCCTCGAACTCATTTCGATAGACCACGTCCAAACCCAGCAAGCGCATATACGCGGCTAATTTTCCCAAATGGACGTCATTGACAAATCGATGCACAGGCAAACGCGGCGGAAGCACTCGCGAACATTCACGAATATCAAGCTGCAAAAAACAAGGATAAACATCGACGTATGAAGCATCAGGCACCCGGCTTTCAAACGCCACTGAACGCCCGTCAATTCGGATCAGGGCAACCTGTGTGTGAGGCACTCCGGCAGCTTCGATAAGATGTTTCACTGTCTGGCATGCTTCATATCGATAAGCAAACCGTTGTTGGCGGTGTTCTTTTCGCAGAAAATCGTTCAGGGAAGCATAGAAACGAAAAAACGATTCATTCATTTTCAGTCTTTGCAGGTTTACAAAAACAAATCAGGTTTTCCGGGCAAACCCGTAAACATCATCTCTGCGATCACGTAAAACGGGTATCCATTTACGGGCACGCTGAATTTCACCGGTATCGATGCCGGCTGTAAGCAGCACTTCGTGTGTACTGCCAAAAACAACTTCACGCCCCCACGGGTCCAGAATCACACTGTGCCCCCCCAATCTGGCACCTGACGATTCACCGACCTTGTTCACGGCAGCAATGAAAACCTGATTTTCGATAGCCCGCGTTTTCAGCAAGATATCCCAATGGTTGATCCGGCGTTCAGGCCACTCGGCCACATTGAAAATGATTTCAGCACCTTGCAGCGCCAGCAGGCGGTAAAGTTCCGGGAAACGCAAATCATAGCAAATCGTCATCCCCAATTTTCCAAACGGTGTATCAGCTAAAACAATCCTGTTCCCGGCAGCGAGGTAATCATTTTCACGAAGCAAACTAAATAAATGGATTTTCCGGTAAGAGGCAACCGGTTCTCCCGCCTTGTCAAAGAGCACAAAAGTATTGAACACTTTGCCTTTTGCAGCTTCAAGCAAAGAACCGCCAATCATCAGTTTGTACTGTTTTGCAAGCCGTCGAAGCCGTTCGAAATCCCCGCTATCTACTCCAGAAGCATATTCTTTGCAGTTTGGCAAATCGTATCCGCTTGCCCACAATTCCGGCAACAGCAGAATATCACTGCCGCGTTTTGCCGCTTCGCGTGCTGCATTCGCCACCCGTTCAAAATTTACATCCGGTTTCGAAAGGGTAAAACCGGACTGAAATAGCGAGAGAACAATCTTCATCATGAAATCCTTCTTGCCACAATACTGGCAACCGCCATTTGTTTACCGTGCCGGGTATCGATCCATGCTTCCCGGTAACGCAAAACGTCGAGGCCCCTGCATAAAGAAAGCAATTCTCCGGGAAAGAGCAAGAATTCCGGGGTCAGTTCGGGTTTCACCGTTAGCGAATCACGCAACAAAGTTTCAGCAATCAAAACGCCACCTGCTTTCAATCCGGCAATCAATTTCGGAAAAAGATCACGCTGCAAATAATAAAAATTGATGATACCGTCGAAATGTTCCTCTGGGATGAATACCCGTTGTAAATCCCCGACGAAAACGGATAACTCCGGGAACGAAGCCTTTGCGGATGAAACTCCGACCTCGGAGATATCGACACCAATCACACGAAACCCCTTCGTTTGAAGCCAGGCAGCATTTCTGCCTAACCCCATGGCAACATCCAGAACAAGCCCGCCACCCGGCAGATAACGGGCATTATCCAGCAAGAATTGCCGGGGATGGTTCAGCGTTTGATTAACAACCCGGCTGTAACGTCTATTCCATTTATCGGCATCCTGTTTTGGCATCTTTTTCTCACCAAGCATTCAGGGTTCTGTTTTCATCCAACCCGGACCCGATTGGTCGGCTGAAAATCCTGACTATCAGCAGAACCCTTCTCATGACGGTTTTTATTAATAAAAAGGACAGTTGTCAAAAACACAGGTTCGTTTTATGGTTTAATCGTACAAATGCAAGATGTCATACTTGCTTTGCTTTTATTGTACCCGTGAATCGAAACCCTGCATATTTATGAAGAGACATGGATAAATTATCCTTGAAACATCAAATCCGTGAATACCAAAAACGGGCATTCCATAGTGATCCTCAAATGCGCGTCCACACCCTGCGGGAAGCAATTGACTTTGTCGAAGCCAGAGGTTTTGTTTTCTTTTGGAAGATCAAAGGAATTCCTTTTCCGAGTTTATGGGAAGCAGTCGCCGGCAACCGTCCGGTTGCAAGCAACCATGACGATCCGGGACACATCACATGGAAATGGAAAGATGCAATGCTGGGGAAAAAGCAATGGTATTATGCAAAAGTTCTTCGGCACAAAGCGACGATGATTTCCCGAAAATATCTGCCGGCTTTTTATGCTCTGTCAGCAAATTTCGGCAGCCCGGAAGAAGATTATCTCATCCAATATCTCGACGGAATGTTATCGCAGGCAGAAAAACGGATATACGAAATTCTATTATCCGAAGGTGCACAAGATACACAAACATTACGCAGAAAAAGCATGCTTTCAACAAAATATGAATTCGAACGCGCCTTGGTACGTTTGCAAGCCGATTTTCGGGTTCTTCCGGTTGGAACACGCCGCGCCGGGAACGGATGGAACATCCTTCGATACGATTTGGTTCATCGGGCTTACCCGGCGCTGCCTGAAGAGGCTCGTTTGCTATCGCAAACCGATGCCCGTATGTCACTACTCATGAAATATTTTGAAAACGTAGGCGGCGCTCAACCCGCAGATGTCAGCAAACTTTTTCGATGGCAGCTGTCAACAATTCTTCCCTGTCTGCAAAGATTGACCGGGCAAGGGTTTCTTCGCAAGATACCCGCTGAAAACAATCAAAAGCCTTCCTGGTACGTTCTTTCATCCGGTATTTAACGAATGCGTATAATCGCAGGCTATTCAATCGGGCAATTCGTTCGCTTCCCGCACCAACCTGCAACTTTCCGAATGGAAAAACGTATTCATATAAAACACAGAACCGAAAAGAAAGGGCACAAAATGAACACAACAAGACAAGCATTGCGAAGATCGAGAAAGAACCGCGTTATTGCAGGAGTTTGCGGCGGTCTGGCTGAATTCTTTGGCATTTCAGCCTTTTGGTTCCGCTTAGCGTTTTTCATTGCATTGATTCCGGGCGGAGTACCCGGACTGCTTCCTTACCTTTTGCTTTGGCTGATCATTCCGCTGGAAGAAAGGTGATTCTTCCGGGACGGATTGTTATATAGCTTACATTCTGCACGAACAGCTGTTTTTCAACCGACCTTTCCGGTTTCGCAAAAAAAAAACAAACGCAGGTAATCAGGGGGAAAAGCCTGTTGTGTTTCAATGACATCATCGAATATTTACCCCTTGTCCAAAATTCACTAATACGTTTCAAAAACAAAATACGTTCTTTTGCCACCCTCGATACTAACCAAAAGAGCATCACCGCCAATGAAAACGGTTTTTTCGGTCTCCCGGCAATTCTGACAAACCGTGCTGGCGTTCACCATTCAATCATTTCCCTTCCCTTGAGGCGGGGTTCAATATAGGGTATATTACAACATCCGAACAACCAAGGAGCTTAGCATGGACACAACGACAAAAACAACGCCACCATCCATCATTCAGCGCTTCAGAAATTCGAAACAAGTCTTCGTGATTGGATCAGCGCATTTTGTCCACGATGTCTATTCCTCGTTTTTTGCTCCCCTTTTACCGCTGATCATCGAAAACTTGTCCCTCTCCCTGACACAAGCGGGATTTTTAAACGCCATCCGACAAATTCCGGCGATACTCAACCCATTGATTGGATACATGGCAGACAAAGTCAGTTTGCGGTATTTTGTCATTTTCGCCCCGGCAATCACAGCAACAACGATGAGCCTGATGGGCATCGCTCCGAACTATTTTGCTCTGGCAATGCTCTTGTTGGCTACCGGTGTCAGCATTGCCGCGTTTCACGCACCGGCGCCGGGGATGATTGCACATGTTGCCAGCAACAAAGTCGGAATGGGCATGAGCATCTTCATGGCATTCGGTGAACTTGCCCGGATGATAGGACCGCTTTTCGCAGTATGGGCAGTCTCTGTTTTTACATTTCAAGGGTACTATCCGGTCGCATTGTTTGGATGGTTGACATCCTACATTCTATACACTCAACTCAAGGATATACCTGTACGCCCCAGACCAAAAATCGACCTCGCCGGGGTACTGCCGAAGTTTGTGTCTCTTTTCCTGCCTCTGGGTACTATCCTGCTTTTCCAATCATTTCTGTTATTGAGCATCACGACCTATTTGCCTACATACTTGCGAACACAAAATTCATCCCTGGTGCTCGCCGGAGCCGCCCTCTCCGTGCTCGAATTTGCCGGTGTAGGCGGAGCACTCACCAGCGGCAGTATCAGCGACAAAGTCGGCAGAAAGCCCGTCCTGACAGTCGCCATCGCAGGAGCATCGATTGCGTTGCATCTCTATCTGTTTCTCCAACTAAATATCATTTTGTCCTTCTTGATTCTCATCGTATTGGGTTTCTTCGCCTTGTCGACAACTCCGGTATATCTGGCAATGGTTCAGGATCATTTTCCGGATCACCCTTCGACAGCAAACGGTATTTTCATGGCAATCGGATTTTTGTTGAATTCTCTGGCATCGATTGCAATCGGCTTTTTGGGTGACAAATTCGGATTACATACCACCTTCCAAATCAGCGCCTGGCTTTGTCTTCTGGCGCTTCCCTTTGTTTATTTGTTACCCGATACCCAAACCACAACCCGGAAAGAAAAACTGCCATGATTCAGGAGAGTTCCCCCCGCCTTACCGCAAAAAGCGTTTTCGTCACCTGGCTGCCTCTCGCAGCCAGCTGGGCATTAATGGCGTTCGAGCTTCCGGTCACCAGTGCCATCATTGCCCGTCTTGCAAATCCCGAAATCCATTTGGCAGCATTCGGCAGTGTCGTTTCTCCAATCGCTCTGATTATCGAAGCGCCAATCATCATGCTTCTGGCTGCATCGACAGCCCTGAGCAAAGACTGGCTTTCGTACCGCAAACTGCGCCGGTTCATGTGGTCTGCAAGCCTCATACTGACTGCATTCCACATCATCACAGCGTTTACCCCGCTTTATTATTTTGTCGTGAGAAACATTTTGGGCATCCCGGAAATCATCGTCGAACCCGCCCGCATCGGCCTGATGATCATGACCCCGTGGACGGCTTCGATTGCTTACCGGCGTCTCAATCAAGGTGTCTTGATACGCTTTGGTCATTCCCGTGTTGTCTGGATTGGAACAATGGTTCGGCTGACAGCTGAAAGCATCGTGCTGTTGATTGGATACCATACAGGAACCATACCGGGGATTATTGTTGCTGCCAGTGCAGTAGCCACCGGGGTAATCAGCGAAGCCGTCTACATTGGTTTTCGGGTTCATCCGGTAATCGAAAATCAGCTCCGGAAAAGCCCACCGGTTTCACCGCAGCTGACAAAAAGTGCTTTCCTGGTGTTTTACGTACCGCTGGCTTTGACATCACTGATGTTCCTTTTCGTTCAACCGATTGGCAGTGCAGCAATCAGCCGAATGCCGCGCCCTCTCGAATCGCTGGCAGTCTGGCCTGTCGTCTCCGGATTGATCTTCCTGCTGAGAAGCATTTGTATTGCATACAACGAAGTCGTTGTTGCCGACCTGGATATTCGCGGGTCGTATGCTATCCTACGGCGGTTTACGATTTACCTGGTCAGCGCTTCCACGTTCATTCTATTGGTCGTTGCGTCTACCCCGCTTGCCTTGTTGTGGTTCTCGAAAGTCTCCGCACTTTCACCCGACCTGACTGATTTGGCGCTCCATGGAATCTGGTTTGCCGTCCCCATGCCGGCACTCGCTGCCCTGCAAAGCTGGTACCAGGGCGCCATATTGCACAGCAAACAAACCCGGGGAATTCCGGAAGCCGTGCTGCTTTTCCTAATCACTGTCACCGGAATTCTCACACTCGGTGTGCTCAACGGGAAAATAATCGGTTTGTATTTCGGATTGGTCGCCTATGTCATTGGCATGATTGTCCAGACATTCTGGTTATGGGTTCGCAGCAGACCGGCAATGCGCTCGCTTCGGCAGCGTGATGCGTAAATCAATGCCCAATCAAATTGCAATGACAACAATCGTATTCGCGGTGGTAAAGCCGTCCTTTGATTCGTCCCCGTTTTCAGGGTAAAATCAATCTGACCAGCTCTTATACAGGAACAGGAAAAACCATGGTAAAAAAGATAACCATCCCCTATCGTGAAAAAGAACATGGCGATTTCGAAGCTGAATGGATGCCGCACGAAAAAGTATCCGGCTGGTGGTATATCACCGGCTATCTCGTCAATCAGGAAAACCCGGAAGAATTGTATTCTTACCAATACACATTGCTACGTGCACGAATTTTCAATCTCACTGCTGTCATTCTGCAACTTGCCTTTACCAACCTGACAACCGGTAAACACTATTTCAAACAAAGATTCCGCTTTTCGGAAAAGAAAATATTCCCGGACCAGAATAACATCGTATTTCCCCCGTTAGCCAATCTGCAACGCCAGCCGAAAGCCATTCGCTTGGCGGCAACTACGAAAGATTTTCTATGGAATCTAACGCTGGATAAAGGGAAAGGGGCTTTTTGGCACGGTGACGAAGGGGTACTGGTAATGGGTTTGCCGAACGACCCCATCCAGCGTACCGTGTATTATTCATATCCCAACATGCCAACCACCGGCGAAATCACTTTGATCGAACCGGACAAGACGCACACCATCCTGAAAGTATCGGGCAAATCCTGGTTCGACCGCCAGTGGGGACCATACAAACTAATCGAATCAGCCACCCACTGGGAATGGTTCTCCCTCCGCTTTTTCGACGACGAAGAAATAATGCTCTTTTCCTATCCTCAACATGCGTATTATGACGGAACTTACATCGACAAAACCAGCCACAGGCATCGAGTACGTAACTATCACTACACTCCCAAAGAATTGGTTGAAATTGACGGTTTCGTTTTCTCGAAAGGCTGGGATCTAACCCTGCCGGGGATAAAAAAAGAGCATTACCATATCGAGCCGATGATGGAAGGACAGATGAACTTGGCTTATTTCGAGCTAATTGCGAAGATCATCAACCCACACGGAGAACATGTCGGGTATTGCTTCGTCGAACTGCTGCCAGGCGTGAGAAACCCGAACAAGAATATTGGCTTCAAAAAGCTCTTCAAACGAATGTGAATTACACCTTACCG
>CAYWFK010000068.1:0-14386 GCA_964457375.1 uncultured Anaerolineales bacterium | reverse complement strand
TGTGATGCGTAGGATTTGTACAGATTATTAATCCTTTTCGCTCCCCATGCCGGTTCGATGAGCAAGGAAAGTTCCGGGTCTGTGGTTGTCAACCCGTAAGGGCATCCGCGTCCGCGTTCACAGTTGCTGCACCGGGTGCAGCCAAGTGCAACAAGTTCCGCAGTACCCAGGATGCAGCCATCTGCACCCAGAGCAATTGCTTTGGCGATATCGTATGCTGTGCGAATGCCACCGCTGGCCATGATGACGATTTCATCGCGAATTTTCTCTTTTTCCAGATAACGGTGAACTTTAGGGATTGCGAATTCGATTGGCATGGCAATGTTCTTTTTGGCAATTTCAGGGGCAGCGCCTGTTCCGCCGTATGAACCATCCAGTTGGATGATGTTGGCACCGGCGTAGAAGCTGCCGACGGCAACCATGTCTACGTCTGTGGGTGTGGAGACTTTTACGGAAAGTAACGCCTGCGGATTGACCGTGTGGATCCAGTCCAGATGCTTTTTGTGATCTTCGACAGAATAAACGGAATGGAACGGGAACGGGGAAAACAAACTTACCCAGGGAACACTTTCACGCATCTTGGCGACAACCAGTGTCGTCTTGTCGCCGAGCAAGTGCCCGCCCAGCCCGGGTTTTGCTCCCTGCGCATACTTGAATTCGATGATGCGGGCATTTTGGATTGTTTCTTCACGAACGCCAAACAATCCGGTTGCAATTTGCGTAATAACATGGTCTTTGTAGGGGAGTAATGCATCCGGATAGCCCCCTTCACCGGTGGATGTAAAAGTGCCCCATTGCTTTGCTGCCATTGCTCTCGAAAGCATGACATTTTCGCTGATGGAACCGAAGGACATTCCGGCACCATACCACGGTACCGGAATATTGATTTCCGAGCCGGTGTTTCTGCGGTTCAAGGGAATTGACAGATCGATTTTGTGATCTTCCGGTACCCATTTTCCCTGTGGCAAAAACTTGAATGACAAAAGGTCAAATCCGCCATGGGAATTCCCGATTTGGTATTTGCGGCTGTTCTCAGGCGGCAGGCCTTCATCCGCCTGTTTCCACGTGGAAAGGATAAGATCAGCCGTCCAGCGGGCATCCCCCATCGCCGGAGGTTTTCCGATTTCAAGCGATTGCCAGATTTTTTGCCCTTTGCGAATCAGACCGATGTGTTTTCTAATGGCGGGGTAGTAAATAGATGATTTAGTTTTCATAGCCATCGATTCCTGTGAATGCTTCTTTTTCCAGATCGGATTGGAACATTGCCCGCCCGACTTCACCACGGAGACGCCGCACTTCCCGTATTCCCATTGCCCCGAGAATTTCAAGCAACTGATCGTGCCAGGCCGCAACCAGGTTGCTAATCCGTTGAACGCCCCATTCAGCAGTCAGGTTCTCAGGTATGTGGAATTGGCTGCTAGTCCGGTCATTGCATTTGCCGTTGAAGATTGCTTGCAAGGCAACCAGTATGGGAGTATCCAGCGCGACCAAATCCAGCCCAAGAATAATGGCTTTGGGGATGTGTTCTGCTGCAATGATCCCGCCGCTGCCAATCAAGGTAACCTGGTCCCGTATTTTATTCGTTACGAATGTTTGATGGGCATGACGGATAGCATCCATGATGAAAGTATTGCTGCCGGTTTGTCCGTGATAATTGGCGGTCAGGTGAAAGGTGTGGATTCCGTGTTGATAATAATCGATATATTCCTGCGTTTCGAGAAACGGGGATCTCAGTATGAGCACAGCGTGCGGAAAACGTTCCCGGAGAAAAGAGAACAGGCTTTCATCCCATCCGTCCATTTCGATGATCGCCGGTTGATACTCAAGCTGCCTGACAAGGTCGAAAGACTTTTCTCCCGATGGAATCAGGGGAATGACGGATGGTTGGTGCAGGGCGTTTTCCGGAATTGTCTTTATGGGAATGATTGTGTAGGTTTGCAAAGCCGCAGCTGCTTGTGCCAAAATGGAATAGATCGGACCTGTTTCGAGGGCGGCAGGAAGAATATCGAGCAGGATAGGGATAGGAATAGAGGTAACCGGAAGGTGATTGTTGGTGATTTTGCCTCGTTCGTCGATTACCAAAAAAGGCGGTTTGGATCCGATATCCACTTTGGTTGAAATGAATTCCCTACCATGGATGCCGTCCCGGGTTGGCCTGACAATCTCGGACATATCCGTCCACATCCCGTCCCAGCCGGCGCCGCCGAAAATACCCCGGTACCCGGCACCTTTTACGGGAACTGCACCGGTGCTGGCTTCGTAAGCGATAGTATCGACAAAGGATCCATGGAAAAAAGAATCGCCAAGTTGTTGTCTCTTCGGATTGGGATAAATTTGAACGACCTGAGCATGTTGTGTCGTGCAGCGCAAGCAACCGACGCAGTATTGCGGGCGCGGTGCAAAACCTCCGACAGGCCCGGAAAAAACGCCGTACATGCAGGGGCGATTGAATACCGCTTTGAAATCACCGCGTAGATCGATGAGTTCTTTAAGCAGGTATAAAGCCAGTTGGGGTTTGTTCACTTTGACGAGGAAACGGTTAGGCCAAGGTTCGATATCCGGTGCTTGTTTGGTCTGGATATGATAGCGATGATAAGATGATGACGGCTTTTTTTTATTCATGTTCATTCCCGTAACTGTTCGAGTCTTTCCGTATTTGACTATTATGAAGACACGGGTATGCTGGGCATACCCGTGTTCGTGGCAGAAACAACTTACAGGTGTCCCTTCCTTACAAGTACCAAAATAAAACAACAGCCGTTTGGCAGGTTGTTTTGCTACTGCGCAAGGATTGTCCCGGACGTTACCAACCGGTTTTCGCCTTGACTGTTTGTAAAAACAGGGTGCGCTTGTGGGAAGGGAGATGTGAAGCCCGTAGCCAGACTTCAGAGGCATCCGCTGATCGATCCGATTTTCCCTGAAAACATATTCAGGTTAGCACTTCTCTCGCGAAAAGGAACCTCTACCTCGTAACCCCGATGATGGGGCTCAGCCGCTGATCTCCTGATTCAATTGTCATTTTCAAGCCAATGCTATCAAACACAATTGGCAGTGTCAAGGTGTTTCGCTCTGATTTCGCAAATTAATATATGTTTTTTATGTTCCGGAATGCCAGAGTGTCAACCAACATAACCTGAGAATTGTTCAATAGCCTAATCGTTGGCACCGGTTTTGCCTTGATGTGTTGCCTTGGGGTTCGCCATTACAGCAATCATTTTGTTGAGGGTGATGATCAGTACGATGGCTATGATGATCATTTTCCAGAAGCCGATGTGATAGGTGATGAAAAAGGGAATAGCCATGAGTACAAAACCGGAAATGGTGATACCCCCAAGTGCTTTGAGATGGTCAAGGATCAGCTGCTTTTCATGAACGATCTTCCGGGTATGGGTGAGTGTTTCATGAAAACAGGATAAATCCATGAAAATCAATGTCGATATAACTGCCGGAAGCAGGAACCATTTGTTCGTTATCGAGAATGTTCCTGACATGATCAAAAGATAGTTGGTGATCAACACCAGATAAATACCCCAGCTGATGCTTTTCTTAATGAAATAGGCAGCAAAAAAACCGGCAGCCAATCCGATGATCGCCGGAAGATAGTTGCGATGGGCGAAGAAAGCAAGTGCCAGAATGACAGCAGTAATGATACTGCTTGCGTAGGATAAAGTTTTAACAGTTTTTACGTTCATGGTTTATGTGTAGTATTCCGGAATTTGGTGAATTGTTGCTGCCTGAATGACTGCTTCCAACGGTTCCGCAGTATTCCAGTTGAGTACCTGAATACCCGCCTGACGAAGTTTGAGCAACAGGATTTTTCTTTCCAGTCTGGCAAGTCTGGTTGCAAGCAGCACGGTTTCATCTTTTTCGTCAAGGGAATTCAGCTCAAAGGAAATCGGGTCGGGGCTAAGAATAATCAAGGCGTAGCCTCTGGCACGCAAACGGACGAGCATTTCCAGGTCGTCGGGATTCAACGGGCTAACCAGAACCAATTGCGAGTTGGGAGAGAAGAGCCGTGTTGGCAGCCGGTCAAGATTTCCGAAGATCAGACTATTTCCGGGTTTTGCCCGTGCCAACGCCTGGAGAATGCGTTCCCTTTGAATTCTTCCGTAACCGGGAACAGTCCAGTCGAGTTGCAAACCATACAGAAGCAAGCCGACCCGATTCCCGTCATTGAGAAAAGAATCAGTAATTGCAGCTGCTGCGGTTACACTATGCTCGAAAATTGACGCACCGGTGTTCGTGGTCGTGTTGCTTCTGGTGCGGGCATCAACGATGATCCCGACATCGGCAACACGGTGTTGTTCGAACTCATTGATGTAAAGTTTGCGCATATGTCTGGCGGTTACTTTCCAGTTAATCCAGCGCAATGAATCTCCGTGCTGATATTCGCGTACTCCGAAAAATTCAACCCCTGAACCACCGGTTCTGGCGGGTATGTACCCGGAATAAACCCGGGTGCCTCTGGGTCGAATGGGAATGCGTCCAAGCCGTACGGATTTCGGCTGGATGAAAAGTTTGTTTTCGAGCGCCAGCGTTTTTTTGTTGGAAAATATGTTCAACAAATCCCTGGTTTCAATCAGGACATTACGGAAATTGTAATAACCGCGTTTTCCCTGGATGGTGTATTCCAGTGTGATAACTTCCCCTGATCCCATTTGCGCAAGGAATTCGTTCGAGCCGTCCACCAATTCAAGGTTTGCCGGTAAAAGATCCCGAATGGCGATTTGTGCCAGTTTGGATCCGTTATTCCTGACTGTCAGAACGATCTTTACCGGTTGTCCGGGGGATATTTGCTCCTTGGTAACCGTTCTGGTGATTTCAATATCGGTCAGGCTGGGGTTGGTTAACAAACCGGTGCCCAGATAAATGACCAATGGCAAAGTGAAAGCGAGCAGGGGTGCATTCAGGGACCCCAAAGCAATCACAACCATAGCAGAGAGGATAAGACCGAGTGAAAGCGTGCGGTTCATCGATTGTTGTTGGGTTGATAATCGGAATTCATATCAATCAATCACCGGCACAGGGACGGTATCTCCGATGGTTCCCAGGATTTCAGAACCTGCCGATTTGTTCATCCAGAGATCAGGCTTCAGTATCAAACGATGGGAGAGAGCAGGTTTGATGTATTTCTTGACATCATCCGGGAGTACGTAGCTTCGGCCTTCCAGTGCGGCTTCTGCGCGGGCAAGCTTCATCAGCGCCAAGGATCCACGCGGGCTGGCGCCGACAGCAGTACGATGATCTTTTCTGGTTTGTGCTACGATCCTTACGATATATTTTTCGATATCCGGGTCGATATGGATTTCTTCCAAAGTCCGGCTCATCGCAAGGAGTTCTTCCTGATTTGACACCTGTTCGAGTGAAAACATGTCTTGTTTTCTGGTGCGGCGGCGGTTCAGGATTTCGCTTTCTTCTTCGATTGTGGGGTAACCGACGGAAAGTTTGATGATAAATCTGTCCAATTGCGCTTCCGGCAGCGGGAATGTGCCTTCGTATTCGATGGGGTTTTGTGTCGCGAACACGATGAATGGACGGGGGAGTTGCTTGGTTTCTCCTTCAAGGGTTACCTGGTGTTCTTGCATCGCTTCCAGCAACGCGGACTGGGTTCGTGGTGAAGCTCGGTTGATTTCGTCCGCAAGTACAATGTTGGAAAAGATTGGTCCTTTTCTCAACTCGAAATCATTCGTATTACGATTGAAGATGTAACTACCCGTGATATCACCGGGCAGCAAATCAGGGGTAAACTGAATTCGTTTGAATGCAAGCCCTAGTGCGGTTGCGAAACTGTTGGCAACCAGTGTCTTGGCAAGACCGGGATAATCTTCCAGTAGTATGTGACCACCAGCCAGAATAGCCGCCATGATTTTTCTTAATAAATCGTCTTTACCGACAATTGCTTTTTTGACTTCGTTGATGATGATTTCGCTTTTTTGCGAAACTTGCCCAATCTCTAACTGCATAATTCCTCCGGGTTTATGGGGTTTGTGATAATTCGTTTTCAAAATAATCCAGAAGTTCGGCCAACGGTATTTTCAACGGGGAACTGGTTTTTTCTGCCAAAGGATTTGTGGAAAAAAAGACCTGTGCATCTTTGCTGTATGCAACATGTAAATAACCGAGAATGTTTTCGGGGAGATCCAGGTTCTTTTTTTCTATCAGGGTTCGTGTTTGTTTTTGGGTCAATCCATCTGTGTAACCAATGGCGTTTACGAGAATGGGGGCAATCTCTTGTGAGAGCCGCCATCTGAAATATATGCCTTTTTCGAGCAGTTCCAACCGTCTGATCCAGACGGATATGCCGCCATGGCTGTGGGTGGAAACTTTGTCTGATACCCGAGGCTGCCAGCTTTTGGTCAGAGAGACAATCGCAGCGATGGAAGACAGGATGACAAATGTCCCCCAAATAAGATACTGATCCAGGGCTTTCCCCAGCAATCCCGCAAGCCACAGGGCATATTGGATGAAAGCAGATAGCGGGCTGACGATATATTCCTTGATTTGCGGATTGAAAATCCACGCCAGCAGCAAAGAAAGGCTCAGGAAGAAAAGCAGCAGCCAGACGGGGAGTGACCTCGTTTGTTTTTTCACTGTTCTTCCTTGTCGGTGTTTTTCCGTAATATTTCAGTCAGACACCGGATTGCTGCTGCCTCTTCACCTTCCCCGATATCCTGTGCTCCGTAACGCACTTTCTCGAATAGTTCGGTGAGTTGATTGACGGCAGATTCCGGAAAGTTTAGATATTTCAGTTCCATGGAGAATTCTCTGGGGGTCATTGCCAGTTTTCTTGATATGCCGTGTTTGCGTTCCAGAATATGGCTCATTTGCTGATAGGTACGCAATATCACATTTCGCAGGTCTTCTCCTTTGGAAATATCGTTTAACGCAGTTTGTGCCTTTTTTTCAATCGATTCAACGACCTCTTTATTTTCTCTGTGTTTCAAGAAGAAAAACCAGATGATGATGAAAATGCCGAAAATAACCGGCACAGCAATAACGAAGGCAACAAGCGTGGGGTCGGACCGCGGTTGTAACTGGGGTGGGGCGACCTGCGTGCCGGGGATTGCTGTTGGCATGAGAACCAACGGCTTCAATTCTTTTGCTTCGACGTTTCTGGTAAAGAGATAAGCAATATACGGAAATGCAGCCATGAGCAGCGCTGCTATGCTTAATGATGCCAACCTTCTTTTTTTGTTTCCGGGAGAGATGACGTAGAAAAGGAATAGTAATGGCATAATCCCCCAAAAGAAAATCCTGGCAAAGATATCGAAAAGTCCATTTTGTGTTTCGACAGTTTGTGTCAATGCCTTGCCGGTAGATTCAGGTACTTTTTGTAACAGACTCTTGTCGGTGGCAGGCACAATCTGTGTGCCGGTTTTCAGCCTGGCGGTGGATAGCGATAAAGAAAGTGCAATGGTTGCCAGGATGAAAAGTGTAACAAGGATAGCTGTTTTGACTCTCGGTTCATTCATTTTGCTCATAATACCAACCGTTCCGTTCGTGGATTATTTGGTTTGCTGCCAGTGTCTTTATTTATAGAACCCTCGATGAAAGCTATGATTCTCTCCGGTGGAACATCTATATCGGGATTGGAGGATGATTTGAATAAACGGGCAAACCCTCTTCGTTGTTTGTTTTGGTATGGTGTGCGGGCATAGTTGACGAACAAGCGTATATCCTCAGGAAGGTCTGTTTCGTGGCGAAGAATCATTGGAACTACTTTGTTTTGTTCAAGCCCTGTTTTGTAAGCAAGCGCTTCAATCAGGATGTTATAGAGTGATTGCGCACCACGCCACTTTATATAACCATGCTTGCTTGATTCATACAGATGTCTTTTCCAAATTCTAATCCAATTTTGTCTATTCATGTGTTCTTCGTTTGAAACAGTGTGGCGAAAGATGATGCCTTTGGGGATGAAATGCCTTCCGATGACAATCCCCAAGGCAGACCAGACGAAAAACCAGACAAGCGATTGATCGAGCGCATAGAATAATTCCTTGCTTTTTTGCAAAAGAACCATTACAGGGTGGAGAATCCATGCTTTGATTGCATCAGGAGCATAAATCGTCAGCATGTAAGTAACAAGGATGACCGAAAAGACCAGGATGATGCGTTTTTTCATGGCTCTTTTCCAGTGCTGTTTGCAATTGCCAGCAAACAGTTGACAGCATCATTTTCATCTTCTGTTGTCGGAGTAAAATTCCCGTAGCGTATTTGTTCGAATAATCTCGTCAGGTGCTGCACCGGGGCTTGGGAGAAACCCATTTTGACAAGCAAGGATTCGAATTCTCTGGCAGTCATCGTATCTTCCCGCTGGTAACCTTTGCTTTCTCTGACGATTTTATGCATGTCTGTGTAACAGCGATGGATAATATTGTTGAGTTCTTCTCCCGTCTGAATATTGGAAGCGGATATCGCTGCTTTTTCCCGGATTGCGTTGGCGGCGGTTTTCGGCTCGAGCAATTTGGATTGAGCATACCAAATCACAAGGATGAGAATGAGAGCAAGTGAGAAACTTGCTGCAATGACCATCCATTGCGTCAGCACCGGTTCTGCGAATGCTGCGTTTCCTGCTGCCGGCGTGGGTATTGCGTCCTGAAAGACGGATAATTCAGCAGGGGGTGCCGGCTGTTTTGCAGGGAGCGTATAGTTACACAAATCCAGCACAAGAAAAACGGCAATGATCAACGCAAGAACCAGAATGACACGCTTTCTGAAAAAGCCGGAAAGAACGAAGATTGTTATCAGCAGCGCCGGGAAACCAAAGCGAAGCAGTAAATCGGCAAGATATTTTTCTTTGCTGTCTTTGATTGGCTTGTGGTTGTCGTTTGTCAAAGAACTCGATGCAATTTGTCGGGAGATTCCGGATGTGCCTGCCTGCTTGCCCGCAGAGAAGGACAATTGCGGCAGGGAGACAGAGAGCAGGGTAATTGATAGAATCAGGAAAAACAGGAACGCAAAAAGAAGGGATGTTTTCGACTGGTTTATCATTTCTTGTCAATCGTATTACCTTCACCCGGGAGAAGAGGTTCAATGACGAACCAACAAGGTGCAGATTTTTCCCGGCTGGCGGGCAGTTTTGTCAGCTGTTTTGCTTATTCAGCCACGTGTTTTTTCCAGTAACGATAGATACCGTCTGCCGACATATCCGCCGGGTTGACGGATGAAACCGAGAAAAGCCATTTCGGTTTTATCCCGGCTTGTTGATAGTCGTCCAGAATCCATTGTCGATAATAAACACGGAAAGTTTCTTTGGATAAATCCAGTTCGATACCTTTCCTGATGAGCTGATTGATGCGGTGAAGCCTGTTCCTGACCGCGTTCAAATGCCATTGAGGATCCGTATAGATGCCAAAGTGGGTAAGAGCAATTTGATTGAACGAAAACTTTTCCAGTTTTTCGATGCTTTCGAGCCAGCGCCCGGGATGAAATTCCGGCGGTGGTGTGGGTAAGCGCAGGTGCCGCATGGCAGGGAGTTCTGCACGTACTCCGCCAATATCTCCGCAAAAGCAGGTATCTTCGAAGAGATAAGCCATGTGGTGATTGGCATGGCCGGGTGTGTCGATTGCAACAAATTCCATTCCGGCAATCGATATGCGGTCGCTATCGTAAAGAGGAACCAGTTTGTCTTTGGGCACCGGAAGAAAGTCGCCCCACAAAGGTTTCATTTGATCCCCGTAAATTCTTCCTGCACTACGAAGCAGCCGATCGGGGGCAAGCATGTGAGGTGCACCGACATTGTGCACCATGATTTGTGCTCCATGTTGGGCCAGCCATCCCGCAGCACCGGCGTGGTCAAGGTGAATATGGGTGAGGAAAACGTGGGTAATATCCTGTGGTGCGAGGTGATGCTTTGACAATGCCTGGGTAAGCTTGCTTTGAGTTGAACCCGGACCGCACTCGATTAATACGGCTTTTTCCCCGTATGGAATGAGATAAACTGAAATCGCACCTTTTTCCCCCTGAAATTCCAAATCAAGGGGGATAATGCGAGACTGTCTTTCAGCACTAGACATTTGTTGACATCCTTTGGTTGGAAAAGAAATTTGTTGTATTGATAATGCTGGTAATTATACATTCAACTATAGTGCAGATGCAGAGGAATTCCGAATTTGTACCGGTGAATGGCATCTCTGTGTGAGACTCTTGTCAGGATCAAGTTGGAAAAATACTCCGAAAACCCCGCTTGAAAACAAAATGCGTTCGCCGGTGATAAGCAAACGCATTTTGATTGCAGTGTGTTAGAGAAAAAACGGATTTTCTACAAGTTGGCTAACTGTGTTTTGATTTTTGCAGCGGCTTGTTTGTATCCTTCCAGCTTTTCTCTTTCTTTCTGTACGACTTTCTCCGGGGCTTTTTGTGCGAAAGGTCCGGCAAGAAGTTTTTCCAACCTGATGATTTGGCTTTCCGCTTCATTTAATGATTTCGTCAGGCGGGTTCTTTCTTCCTCGACGTCGATGTGCTTTGCGGCGGGAAAATAAATCTCGATCGAACCTACCAGCAAAGCAATATCGCTGGTGTTTTGGTTTGTTTTACTCTTTGTGAAAACAGTTTCATCAGGATCAAGCTTTGCCAGAGCTATGATTGTTTTTGTTTCTTCTTTGAAGAGTTGCAGCTTTTCTCCTGCAACAATCGTGGCGGGGATGCGAAGATTAGGTTTGATTTTGTTTTCAGCCCGGTAATTCCGGATACCGCGGATGACATTCATGATCAGTTTGAATTGTGAGACCTTTTCTTCTTCCCATGGCTCGGCTTCACGGGGCTCAGGCCACGAAGCAATAATCAGCGCTTCTTCCCAGCTGCTGCCGGGGTGGAACAATTCGCTATGTGCCATAGCGCTTTCACGCAGGTGCTGCCATAATTCTTCCGTAACGAAGGGAATGAACGGATGGAGTAGACGAAGGCTGATATCCACGACACGGACCAGGGTTTGCATCGTATAAAATGCTTTGTCACCGCCTTTGTTGAGCTGTATTTTGGCGATTTCCAGATACCAGTCTGCAAACTCGCTCCAGAAGAAATCGTAAATTTGTCTGCCGGCTTCTCCGTATTGGTAATTGCCAAAAAGTCGTTCCGTATTGCGGATAAGCTCCTGCAAACGTGCCCAAATCCAGGAGTCGGCAAGCGACCATTGCGGCGGTTTTTCCGGAGCAGTGGGAACGTTTTCGATATTGCTGAGAACGAAACGGGTAGCGTTCCATAGTTTGTTGGCGAAGTTGCGGTTGGCCTGAACTTTTTTTATGCTCAGGTTCATGTCGTTGCCGGGTGTCGACCCGACCAGCACGGTAAAGCGCAGGGCGTCAGTACCCATTTCATCCATGACGGTAAGCGGATCAATCACGTTGCCGTAACTTTTGCTCATTTTCTTCCCTTTTTCGTCGCGAATGATTCCGTGAAGATAGATGGTTTCGAAGGGCACTTTGCCGGTGAATTCCAGCGCCATCATGATCATTCGTGTAACCCAGAAGAAAAGGATATCGTATCCGGTTTCCATCATTGTTGTGGGGTAGAAGTAGCGGTAGTCCGGGGTGTCTTCCGGCCAGCCAAGTGTGGAAAATGGCCATAATCCGGAAGAAAACCATGTGTCGAGCACATCCGGGTCTTGTTCGATGTGGGTGCTGCCGCAATGCGCACAAGCTGACGGATCTTCGCGGGAGACGGTAATTTCTTTGCAGTCTTTGCAGTACCAAACCGGGATACGGTGACCCCACCAAAGCTGACGGCTGATACACCAGTCGTGGATGTTTTCCAGCCAGTTGTAATACACTTTGGTGAAACGTTCCGGAACAATCCTGATTTTTCCCTGACGAACTGCATTCAGTGCGGCTTCAGCCAGGGGCTGGATTTTGACGAACCATTGGGTTGAAATCATTGGTTCGATGATTTCTCCACCACGCTGGGAGCGTGGAACGTTCAATGTGTAAGGCTCTTCCTTGATGACCAACCCCGCTTTACGCATGTCTTCCCAAAGATTTTTGCGGGCTTCGAAGCGGTTTTGGCCGGCGTAAGGGCCTCCGTTTTGGTTGATGTTTGCTTCCCGGTCGAGAATGGAAATAACATCAAGATTGTGTCTTTGACCGATTTCGTAGTCGTGAGGATCGTGTCCGGGCGTGATTTTTAATGCGCCTGTACCGAATTCGATATCGACATATTCATCTGCGATGATGGGGATTTCCCTGCCGATGATGGGAACGAGTGCTTTACGCCCGACGAATTTTCGATAGCGTTTATCATCCGGGTGAACCGCCACCGCTGTATCTCCCAGAATAGTTTCCGGGCGTGTCGTTGCAACGGGGATGAATTCATCGGAGTCAGCGAGTTTGTATTTGAAGTAGTAGAGCGTTCCCGGTTCTTCGGAGTACTCTACTTCGAGGTCCGAGACAGCGGTTTTCAAACCGGGAGACCAGTTGATTAGACGAGGGCCGCGGTAAATCAGCCCTTTTTCGTATAGGCGAACGAAGGCTTCGCGTACAGCTTTCGACAAACCTTCATCCAGCGTGAAGCGCTCCCGATCCCAGTCACAGGATGCTCCAAGGCGTCTGATTTGACGGGTGATATGACCGCCGTATTCGTTTTTCCATGCCCATGTTTTTTTCAGGAAAGCTTCCCGTCCAATCTCTTCTCTGGATGTGCCTTCTTTCCTCAGGGCGCGTTCAATTTGAAGCTGGGTGGCGATGCCGGCATGGTCGGTACCAGGAATCCACAGCGTGGGAATTCCTTTCATACGGTGGTAACGAATCATCAAATCTTCCATCGAAACGAAGAGTGCATGGCCAAGGTGAAGTTTCCCGGTGATGTTCGGTGGGGGGATGGCGATTACAAAGGGTTTTTTTGTCGGGTCGAAATCCGGTTCACGGGGATCATTCGATGGCTTGAAATATCCTGATGATTCCCACATTTGGTAAATACGTTCTTCCGTTGCTTTGAAATTATATGTTTTCGGTAGCTTGTTCACCATTATCATTACCTCTTTGTTTTCGATACGAATGCATTCCTGTGATGATTGTCGGATAAATACGACGGTGCGTTCGTCTGGAATAAAAAAACCTTCCGTCCTGTTGAGGACGAAAGGAAATCCTTCCGCGGTACCACCTCGATTCGCAGCATGTGACCATGGCTGCGCACTTTGCCTCTGACAAGATGAAGATTTCATCGATCAGAGTTCTGCTGTAACGGGCTTACCCGTGTCGTTCTACTTGGCTGAGACCTGGCAGCTTTTCTTCGACATACAACCCGGGCGACATTCGGCAGGCGTTTTCTGGAGACAACTTTCAGCAGGGGGTTGTCTTTCTCTGTCAGGTACGTGACTGCTTACTCTTCCCGGTGATAAGGTATTTTATTGTTTGAGATTATACTTGGGTTGAGACGCGGCGTCAACCGGCCGGTTAAATTCACTATCAAATTTGGTTTTTTCTTGACTTTCAAACCCAAAATATGCTATCCTTCACAAGCGGATAAATCGGAGGATCGATTTTTTCGAGTAACAATATCATCCAAAGGAGTCAATGAGGCAAAATATGATCCAGCGGGAACGTATCGCCGATAATGTCTATTCTTTTCAAAGCGATGTTTATGCACAGGTAAATGCAGGTGCGATCATTGGCCCGGATTGGGCTGCAGTGATCGATACATTACCATATCCCGAAGAAACTTTGGCAATTCGGGATTTTATCGAACAAGAGTTGAAGGTACCTATTCGTTATGTCATTCTGACACACTATCATGCCGATCATAGCTGGGGCGCATGTTATTTTCCTAATGCCATATTGATTTCTTCCGGTTTGACAAGGCAACTTCTGGAAGAGAAAGGAATTTCTTCCCTGAAGGCTGCCAAGGAGCAACAAAATAATCTGTTCAAAGATTCGTTTATCGTGTTACCGCAGATGACGTTTTCAGAAGGAAAGCTGATGATGAAAGTTGGCAAGAAGACCCTTTCCCTGATGAAATTGCCTGGTCACAGTAAAGATGGAATCGGAATTCTCATCGAAGAAGATCGTGTGTTATTTTCGGGCGATATTTTCATGCCGATTCCGTTCATCGTGGACGGTGATATCGATGAAATGATTGCTTACCTCAAACAGATTGGCAAAATGAGCCTGGAAAATATCGTTCAGGGCCACGGTGAAGTTGTGCTTCGCGGGGAAATCGAGGAAACGGTGAAGGACCATCTTGCTTATTTGGCTGCACTCAAAAAATACGTGCGGCAGGCATCCCGAAGAAAGTATGCCGGGGAGTTTCTGGAAGGGATCGATATTGCCAAGTGTGGCAAAAGCAGAGTTCTGCTTGGCGGGTTGGCGCCAGAGTTGAACAAGAGAAATTTGTTTGCGCTTTACCGAAAGATTTATCACGCAGCACCACAGTATGGGCCTGACGAGGCAGATGCACA
>CAYWFK010000067.1:0-14613 GCA_964457375.1 uncultured Anaerolineales bacterium | reverse complement strand
GCGGGAATGAAATCAGAAAATCTTTTGTCGAATTTTTCGAGTCAAAAGGACATACATTTGTACGTTCTTCATCTCTTGTTCCAGGGGGTGACGCAACCTTATTGTTCACCAATGCCGGAATGGTTCAATTCAAGGATGTTTTTCTCGGTATCGACAAACGCCCGTATACAAGAGCAACGAATTTTCAAAAATGTATGCGTGTCGCTGGCAAGCATAATGACCTTGAAGACGTCGGTCGTGACGATACACACCACACTTTTTTTGAAATGCTGGGTAATTGGTCATTTGGCGATTATTATAAAAAAGAAGCTATACAATGGGCATGGGAACTTTTGACGGAAAAATGGAAGTTACCCAAGGAACGTCTATACGCAACTGTCTTCAAAGACGAATTAAATCAAATTCCAACTGACGAAGAAGCAGCAAAATACTGGCTCGAACAACCCGGTTTCAACCCGAAACACCTTTTCTATCTCGGCAGGAAAGACAATTTTTGGGAAATGGCTGATACCGGTCCCAGCGGGCCATGTTCTGAAATCCATTACGATTTGCGTCCCGAAGAAGGGCCGGTAACCAAAGAGACCCTCGACACAACTCGATTCATCGAACTTTGGAATCTCGTTTTCATCCAGTACAATCGCATTAACGAAACCCGTCTGGAGCCGCTTGCTTCGACCCATATCGATACAGGTATGGGGCTTGAACGAATTGTTGCCATCCTCCAGAATAAAGATTCCAATTACAAAACCGATTTACTTTACCCGCTTATTCAGGAAACGCAAAAAATCACCGGCGATAGTGATGATGCTGTCAAAAAACATTTTACGCCGTATCGTGTCATCGCTGACCATGCCCGAACCGCAGCATTTCTGATTGCCGATGGGGTCATCCCCGGCAATTTAGGCAGAAATTACGTTTGCAGGATGATCATCCGCAGGGCTTATCGCTTTGGCGGCAAGATTGGATTACACGCTCCTTTTCTGGCAAAGATTGCAAATGTCGTCATCGAGAATTACCGGGATGCCTATCCGGAATTGAGCCAAAACAAAGCAAGTATTCTGCAAACCATCACCCGTGAAGAAGAACAATTCCAACAAACTCTTGAAAAAGGCACCATACATCTGGAAACACTACTGGAAAATCTCAAATCCCGGGGAGCAAGTATTCTTTCCGGTGAAGACGCCGCCAACCTGTATACTACCTACGGTATGCCCTTTGAAATCACCCAGGATATTGCCCGCGAGAGGAATTTCGAAGTCGATGAAAAGGGTTTTCACCAGGCCATGTCGAAGCATAAATTGGCATCCGGCGGCAACCGCGCATTAGGCAAGATGGAAGCAAACGACGTTGATTTGTTCCGGGCAATTTTCGAAGACCTGGTTACAGCCGGCAAACTCCCCAAAGAAGGAGTAGCGTACGACCCTTACCAAAACCTGGCGTTTTCAGGCGAAATTCTCGCCATCGTCCGCAATCACCAATCAGTAAACACAGCCGCCCCCGGCGATATCGTCGATGTTTTAATGCCCGAAACTCATTTTTACATCGAATCAGGCGGGCAGGTATCCGATACGGGGATCATCGAAGGGCATTCATGGAAAATACGGGTGGACGAAGTAGTCAGGCCCGCAGCAGGCATTATCGTTCATAAAGGGAAAGTGCTCACAGGAAACCCGTCTGCGGGTGACACAGCAACCGCAAAAGTTGACACGGAACGCAGAAATGACATCATGCGTAACCATACGGCTACCCACCTGCTCCATGCCGCGCTACACAAGGTTCTCGGTCAACATGCCAGACAAGCCGGTTCTCTGGTAGCACCGGATCGGTTGAGATTCGATTTCACCCATCCGACCCCGCTGACCCAGCAAGAACTCGATCGTATCGAAGCGATGGTCAACCGCTGGATCTACGAAAACCATCCCCTGACAACACGCATCAAATCCTTGCAGGAAGCACTCGACGAAGGCGCAACCGCCTTGTTTGGCGAAAAATACGGTGCCACTGTTCGTACGATTACCATGGGGCAAAACGAACCCTTTTCTTATGAACTCTGTGGTGGCACACACGTAAAAAATACCAACGAGATTGGGATTTTCATCATCACCAGCGAAGGCAGTGCAGCAGCAGGCATCCGCCGGATCGAAGCGGTAACAGGCAGAACTGCTTATCAATTCGCTCATCAAAACATCACTGAGCTTAAACGAACCGCCAAACTGCTGCTTGTACAAACAGACAAAGTCTATGAAAAAACCAATCATTTGCTCAACGAAATTCACGAACTCAAAAACCAGGCAGCCAGGTTACGGCAGCAACTGGCAGCTTCCGATCTGGAGCAAACGCTAAACGATATCCATGAAGTAAACGATATACAATTCGTCACGATACCTCTCGAAAACGGGGATATCGAAACACTACGTTCTCTTGCCGACAAATACCGCGAAAAAGTTCCCACAAAGGGTATTGGCGTTTTTGGCAGTGTAATCAACGGGAAACCTATTGTCATCGCAACCATTACGAAAGATCTCACAAAAGAAGGTTTTTCTGCGGGAGATTTGGTAAAATTTATAGGTAAAATACTTGGGGGAAGTGGTGGCGGAAAGCCTACCCTTGCCCAAGCAGGTGGAAAACACCCCGAAAAATTAAACAAAGCATTGGAAAGTGTTTCCACCTGGATCATGCAGCAAAGGAATTAATTGTCATGGATAAGCAGCAAGCCATCGAGCATATCAAATTACGAATTCGCGAAGGGAAAGACAGAAAAGACATCATCAAAGAATTATCGGTATTGTTGAACGCACCGGAAAACATCACGTCACGTTTCGTCGATTCCGTCTACCAGACAATAGCGGCACCTTTCACCTCCGCCGGAAGCGAAGAAGAAAGCCTCCCGAACGGGAAAAACAACACGGAAAAACCAGGAAATCTTCCGGATGCGCCGACATCCGGAGACGCTACCGAAGGCAAACGCAACGTAAAGCATGGCAATAAATTGCTTTTCCGATTATTCCTGATCATTGGGCTGATCGTCCTGTTATTTGCTGCCATGCAAATCATCGGCATGATTGCTGAAGCATACGGGTACACTGTCAACGGACTTTATCTTTTTGGTTTCCACATGAAACCGACGACATCGATTATCCTGCTATTTGCCGGGCTAATTGTCTCCGTAACAAGCATTTTCGGACTGACCCGTAAAAAATCGTAACAAACGGATAATCGGAAGCTGGTCGAACACATCTAGTGAAAACGCAAATAATCCAACTCGATTCTTTCGATGATGTCAATTCAGTCAAAGACAAGATGAATTGGAGTCAAACATCGAGAATTCTTCTTGTTTTTCCGCAACGCGGAAAAGTACTCAAAGAACGATTGGATTTATTTCTATTATTACGATACAGCGAATCATTAGGCAGACAAATCGCCATCGTTACCGATAACCCGTTTACACGCACAAATGCGGTAGACCTGGGCATTCCCGTATTCGATCAAATTCAGGCTGCTCAGGCGACGATTTGGCGTAAACCCAAAGCACTCGTTTCCAGAATCCCGTTTACGTCACAAATCCGGCAGCGCAAGAACAATCCGTCAACCAGGCAATTGAAAACCGCCTTTCAGGACAATCATTCCCCGAACCGCACAATATGGAACAACAGAGTCGTTCGCCTGGTCATCTTCTCGATAGGTGTATTATCACTTCTTGTAATCATAGCTTTCCTGTTACCATCAGCCGAAATCAAGATTACCAGCCCGGTAATTATACAAAAAGCGGTTGTCGATATCAGCGCAAGCCCAGAAATCCGCGAGACAAACCTGACAGGTCTTGTACCGTCACGCTGGATTACCATTACCGTGGAAGGCAGATTCCAGATCCCGACAACTGGCTCAGTCAATATTCCCCACAAACCGGCCAAGGGCGAAGCTATTTTCGAAAATATTACCGATAAACCGGTCACAATTCCCGAAAACACCATCGTCAACACCGGTGGAGATGCACCAATCCGATTTCAAACAACCATGAGCGGCACCGTTTCGCAGCTTCATGACAAAATCACCCTGCCAATCATCGCCCTCGAGCCCGGCACGACCGGCAATGTCAGCGCAGGCGAAATCAAGGCAATCGAAGGTACGCTGGGACTCAACCTTATCGCCACCAACGAAACCCCATGCACCGGCGGATCATCCATTTCCGTAGCAGCGCCGAGTGAACATGATAGAAAAGTGCTCTACCGAAAACTAACGAAAACGTTGCAGAAAACAGCTGAAGATGAACTCAAAATAAAATCCGGCCAAGGCTTCGTTATTTTGAGCGAACACCCTGTTTTTCGCAAAGACGCCGAAGTGCAGTACACGCCAGCGGACAATGCCCCGTCAGATTTTCTTGACCTCAGTCTGCGGCAAACTTATGCAGCCTTGATTGCTAACCAGCACGACATTCATCAGCTTGCCTCGGCTATTCTTATGGCGAACATCCCCGAGGGGTTTTCTGTCATCCCCGGTACGCTAACAATCACACAAGTCACTCAGCCAGAGCAAACAGCAACATCCGGGAAAGCATATCACTGGAAAATTCGGGGTTCACAAAAACTGAGAAGGCAAATCGACACTGTCAGGTTGACAAAAATGATCCTTGGTGTTCCGGTCGATGAAGCAAAACAGAAACTGAAAACAATCCTGCATCAGGATAAATCACTTCGAATAACCATTTTCCCTTCCTGGTGGGCAAGGATACCATTCATCCCATTCAGAATTTCCTACATCGTGATTAATTCCTGACAGGTAAAGACGAATGCGTATTTTGGCGGTTGACCCGGGAGAAAAACGTATCGGTCTGGCAATCAGCGATCCAACAGGAACGATTGCCAACCCCTTGTACGTCATCAAACACGTATCAAGAAAAACGGATGCAGCACGCATACTGGATATTTGCAAAGAAAAAAATGTCAAGCGCATCATCATCGGGCAATCTCTGGATGAAGAAAACCAGCCGACCTATCAGGGCAGAAAAGCCGCAAGATTGGCTGCCGTACTGAAAACAATGACAACAATTCCGGTTTTCCTTTGGGACGAATATGAAAGCACGAAGACCGCCAGACAAGCCCGGATTGCCATGAACAGCCGCAGAAAAAAACGCGCCGGTCATCTCGACGAGTTGGCAGCAACGGTCATTTTGCAATCCTATCTCGATACACTGGCACATCCCCGGAACACAGCGCCATGAGCAAAAACAAACACCGCTATACCCGATTGAAAACTCTCGTGTTCCTTCTCACTTTGCTGACTTGCCTTGTCTCAGCGGGGTTCATCGCTTTCGCGGTTAAGACACAACACAAAGTTGAAACAGTCATCGGGCCACCAGCCGCATCATTGGGACTATTCAAAAAATACACACTCGTGTTTCAGCTCTCAGAAGAAATCAGCCAGCTTACCACAAGCCATCCGGTTGATGCCAAAGAAATCGTCTTCATCATCGAACCGGGAAAAACCGCATCGGCAATCAGTAATGCTTTGTTCGATGCAGGGCTTGTCTCAAACCCGTCTGCATTTACCCACTATCTGATTTACACCGGAGCAGAATCGAATCTTCGTTCCGGGACATTCATTCTCAGTAAATCGATGAGCCCCATAGAAATCGGCAATATCATTCAAAGCAGCACCTCGGCATCGATTCGGTTTACCCTTCTGGGAGGTTGGAGAAGTGAGCAAGTCGGTAACGCCCTCGCCGCATCCGGAATTGACATTTCCGGTGCGGACTTTGCCAAAACCGTCGACTTGCTTCACGCAGAAGGAAGATTGCTTCCGGACGTGTACATCATTCGAAGGGATGCCACTACCCAATCCATCATCAAAGCAATGTCGGATAATTACAACACGTTTGTCCGGCGTGAAAGCTTGAGCGCCCAATTTTCCAAACAGGGATTGACTTTGCAACAAGGGACGATACTTGCATCGATTATCCAGCGTGAGGCAATTCTTGATGAAGAAATGCCGACAATCGCTTCGGTTTTCATCAACCGTCTGAATTCAGGGATGAAACTGGACGCGGATACAACGATTCAATACGCAATCGGTTTCGTTCCGAACCAAAACAGCTGGTGGAAAAATCCGTTATCCCTTGATGACCTGAAAATCGAATCCCCCTTCAACACCTACATCCATTCCGGACTTCCTCCCGCACCTATCTGCAACCCGGGGAAGAACGCGCTTAAAGCAGTCGCCTCACCGGACAAAACACCCTATTTTTACTTTCGAGCAGCATGTGGTCAAACCGGGGAGCATGTTTTCAGTAAAACATTCGAGGAACACAAACAAAAATCCTGCCCCTAAACATTGCCGTTTTTGTATCCCCCAGCCATCCATTCGACAATCTCAGTTCTGAACTGGTTTCGCCTTTTTCCCCCGCCCTGCCGTCTTCTTTTCCGGCTGGTCTTCTTGCTTCTGTTGTGCTCCGGGGGGCAGCAAAGCAATTTCCAAAACTTCGTCCATACTCTCGACAGGTATGATTTCCAGGTCATTCTTGACCTTTTTCGGAATATCTACAAGGTCCTTGATGTTTTTCTTTGGCAGCAGGACAGTTTTCAAACCGGCCCGATGGGCTGCCAGAATTTTCTCTTTCAACCCGCCAACAGGCAAAACATGTCCTCTCAAAGTAATCTCGCCGGTCATTCCCACATCCCAACGCACCGGTCTTTTGGTAAAGGCTGATGCCAGAGCAGTGGTAACAGTAACGCCGGCGCTTGGTCCGTCCTTCTGAATTGAACCTTCCGGGATATGCAAATGAATATCCACCTGGTCGAAAATTTCAGCATCGATATCGATAGCATCAGCCCGTGATTTCAGATAGGATAAAGACGCCTGAATGGATTCCTGCATGACATTACCGATTTGGCCGGTCATCTGCAAGTTACCTTTCCCGTCAAGCAGCAACACTTCCACGGGCATGATTTCTCCGCCCCCCGCTGTCCATGCAATTGCCGTCGCTACACCAATTTCATCATTTCGTTCCGCTTCCAGATTGAAGAATTGAGGAGGGCCCAGAAACTTTTCGATTTGCCCGGTGCCTATCTGGTGTGGGAACAACTTGCCTTCCGCCTTTAAGCGGGCGATTTTCCTGCAAACTTTCCCGGTTTCCCGCTCAAGATTGCGTACACCAGCCTCGTAGGTATACTCCCGGATGATTTTCTGAATAGCACGGCGGCTGAAATGGATTTCATTGTCATCCAGGCCGTTCTCTTCCATTTGCCGGGGAATGAGAAAACGTGAAGCAATTTCAACCTTCTCTTCTTCGATATAGCCGGGAAATTCGATTACTTCCATCCTGTCCAACAACGCTGGCGGAATTGTTGCATCCGAATTGGCAGTCGTGATGAAAAAAACCTGTGACAAATCATACGGTAATTCCAGATAATGATCCGAAAAAGCATAATTCTGTTCGATATCAAGCACTTCAAGGAGTGCGGCTGCCGGGTCTCCGCGAAAGTCCGCACCAATCTTGTCAATTTCATCAAGCATGAACAAGGGATTGATTGTCCCCGCCTGCCTCATCGTTTGCAAAATTCTGCCCGGTAATGCCCCGATATAGGTTTTGCGGTGCCCGCGGATTTCCGCTTCGTCTCTGACGCCGCCGAGTGAAACCCTGACGAACTTCCTGCCCAGTGCTTCCGCAATCGACCGCCCCAACGATGTTTTCCCCGTTCCGGGAGGCCCTACAAAGCACAAAATCGGCTGCTTGGACTTTCTCGGCTTGAGTTTTTTCACGGCAATATATTCCAAAATCCGTTCTTTTGGTTTCGATACCCCGTAGTGATTTTTATCAAGCACTTTTGCGACATGTGCCAAGTCCAGATTATCTTCGGATGTTTTATGCCAGGGGAGTTCGAGGATCCAATCCACATACGTCCTGATAATTCCTCCTTCCGGAGAAATCGGCGGAATTTGTGTCAATCGATTGACTTCCTTGATTGCCCTGACTTCGACCTCTTCCGGAAGCCCCACGGACCCAATTCTTGTTCTCAGCTCCCTGATTTCAATCGATACGGGGTCTTCTTCACCGAGTTCATTTTGAATTACTTTCATTTGTTCACGAAGATAGAATTCTCTCTGGCTTCGGTCAACTTCATTTTTGGTACGGGATTGAATCTCGTTTTCCAGTTGCAAGACATCCAATTCACCGGCCAATAACGTAATCATATACTTCAACCGTTCGACAGGCTCTTTCATCAGGAGAATTTTGATTTGCTCCTCAAGTTCCAGGTCCAGCGAAGCAGCAATCATATCCGCAAGCCATCCCGGCTGGTCGATATTCAAGGCATAAAGAAAAACATCATCCGGCAGATTTCGATTCAGCTGAACACATTCCTTGAAATAATCCAGGGCTGTGCGCATAATCGCTTCGATTTCCTTGGTTACGGAAACATATTCGTTTATCGGATACGCTTCAATAGATTTTTTCTTCCCCGACGTAAATACCCTGTGAATTTCAACCCGCCTCCTTACCTGCGCCAATGCCGATCTCGACCCATCCGGCATTCTCAGCAATCTGCCAACTGCCATTTCCACCCCAATCGACAGCCTACCTTTTATATCCGGGATAGCGCTAGTCGGAGATTCGCAGTGCAAGGCAATCAAAGGACGCTCATTCAACCGAGCCTGATTGATTGCCCACAAGGGTTCATCATCATCCACGAACAAAGGTGCAATCATGTGGGGGAAAAACACCACATTGGTCAAAGGTAACATAGGGGCCTGAACCAATCCAAGCTTATTCGTTTCGAGGTCGGGAATCTGGTACAGCTCTTCGGTTCGGTGATGCCGCCCGTCTTTCAAATCATGATCAGTCATTCGCTTTCAACCTTGTTATCCTGTCATTTTCGGCATAGTTCCGCCACCAGATTTTTGCACCGGCTACGACAAAAATGCTTCCGGTTATCAAAACGAGATCATCCTTCGAAGCGATTTCAACGGCTTTTCGGCATGCCTCCGGCACATCTTTCACTACCAGGGGAGCTTCGAAATATTCCGCTGCCATTGCGCATAAGACATTAGAATCCAGCGCACGCGGATGCGTAGATTGGGTGCAGATAATTTTCTTCACCACTGGTCCAAACTCGTCCAGCATTCCGCGGATATTCTTGTCAGCAGAAACACCCACGACCAAAACCACGTCTTTATTCGGGAAATATTTTTCCACAGTTTTCACAAGTTTGATCACAGCATCCTTGTTATGGGCCGAATCAACGACAACCGGTGGAAATGTTTTCCGTAAAACTTCGAAGCGTCCTTCCCAACATGTATTTTGGAAACCGCGTTCGATTGCATCGTCAGTCAACGGAAACCCGGAATTTCTCAAGACATCCAGTGCAGCAAACGCAGTAGCGGCATTTTCTATCTGGAAATCTCCCAGCAGCGGAATCGCCAAGTGCTTCCCCGCTTCTTTCATACCTTTCCGCCACACCCGGAAAGATTGTCCTTCCAAAGAAAAATTGTCCGGCTGGTAAAGGTACTCCCGGCCAATGGCATATACGGGGGCATTCTTCCTGTGTGCAATCGCCATCAAAGTCGCATTCGCTTCATCCGTTTGTGTCGAAATGACCACCGGAACCTGTTGCTTGATAATGCCACCCTTTTCGCCTGCAATTTCCGCCAATGTGTTTCCCAACACAAAAGTATGCTCCAGATAAAGCTGCGTAATGACCGATACCTTTGGCATAATTACATTGGTTGCATCCAGTCTGCCGCCCAACCCGACTTCTATGACCGCAATATCGACTTTTTCCCGGCCGAAATAAGTAAATCCCAGTGCCGTGATAATCTCGAAAGTCGTGATTTTCGGAATAGCCTCAATATGGGGTTTGATTTCATTTAGGATTGCCACCAGTTTTTCATCGGCAATCTGTTCGCCATTGATCCGCATTCGCTCGGTAAAAGATTCCATATGTGGCGATGTATACAAACCGACCTTGTATCCTTCGGCTTCCAGCGCAGAAGCACAAAACGCACAAACAGACCCTTTCCCTTTGCTTCCGGCGACATGAATTGTCGGGTAACTGTTTTGAGGATTACCCAACCGGTTCATCAAAGCCCGCACCCGTGAAAGGTCAAAGTTTTCCGGAGCAAGGTTCTGTTGATGCGTTCGGCTGAAATCAACAAAACTATAAATATAATCCAATGCATCCTGATAGGTTTGAATGACATTCATGAAGCTGATTGTAACCTCTCGAACTACCAGATGCAAGGGAAAAACCGTGAAATCGAACAATCTTAAGAATTTAAAACCCGAATACTTTTACCTTGCGTTTCATGGGAATAAGCGTTATCATGTATACAGGATTTGGCCGATCAACTAATAATTATCAACTAATTATCGAGAGAGGAGAACTTCAGATGCGTAAAACCCATCTTTTCATACTCTTCGCCATACTAATCATTGGGTCCATCTTTCTCACCGCTTGCGGTCCGAAAAAACTTGGAACCGAAGAAAATCCCATTTATTGGGCGGTAGTCCCCTCTGGCGAAACCGATCGTGTTACCACCGGGTTTGAACAAGTCGCAGACTTGATCAACCAAGAAACCGGTCTGGTAATCAAACCGTTTGTTGCCACAGAGTACGCCGGTGTTATCGAAGCCCTTTGCAGCAAACCGCCAAAAGCCCACATGGCTTCTCTGGCGACATTTGCTTACATTCTCGCCCACGAAAAAGGCTGTGCCGACGCAGCACTGGTTGCTGTCCGTTACGGAAGCCCGGTCTACAACGGCCAAATTTTCGTTCGCGCAGATAGTGGAATCAACAGCCTTGAAGATCTCAAGGGAAAGACATTCTGCCGCCCTGACCCACTGAGCACAAGCGGCTGGATCATTCCCAGCATTACCCTCAAGGCAGCAGGGGTTGACCCGGACAAAGATTTGGCTCAAATCGTAGATGCCGGGTCTCACGATGCTTCCGTTGCAGGCGTTTACAACGGTGACTGCGACGCAGGCGCTTCTTATGTTGATGCTCGTAGCCGTATTGAAGATGATTATCCTGATGTCATGGACGTCATCAAGGTCATCCAGGTATCCGCAGATATCCCCAACGACGGCGTACAGTTCGTAAAAGGCTTTGACAAAGAACTGCAAACAAAAATCGTTGATGCATTGGTCAAGATTGCCGCAACCGATAAAGGGAAAGAAGCACTTGATACCGCTTACCAATGGAATGGATTGGAAAAGCATGACGACAGCTTCTATGACGCATTCCGTCAGGTTCTTGATGCTGCCGGTGTTTCACCTGAAGACCTTCAGTAGTTTGCAATTGGATTGACTTCAATCGGCCAATCCAAGCGGGGGAACCGAAAAAGGTTCCTCCGCATGTTTTTTAATTCCCATTAATCTGGTATATTAAGCATCACAAACTACTGAGATGGATAACTTACATCCGATAAAAGGAGAATAGATTATGCTTGAAGTCCGTCACCTTACCAAGGTTTACGACGATGGTACGGTTGCATTGAAAGATGTCAGTTTTTCTGTTCCTGACGGAGAATTCCTTGTCGTCATCGGATTGAGCGGCTCGGGAAAATCCACCCTTCTCCGCTGTATCAACCGGCTGATCGATCCGACTGAAGGGGAAATTCTCTGGGGTGGTGTAGATTTGGCTCAGCTCAAAGGGGACGATCTACGGAAAGCACGCCGCCAAATCGGGATGATCTTCCAACATTTCAACCTCGTCAATCGCTCTAATGTCATTACGAATGTTTTATCAGGCCGTCTCGGATACATTCCCCAATGGAAAAGTATTTTCGGGAATTTCCCCAAAGAAGACCGCGACAAAGCATGGGAAGCATTGAAACGTCTCGGCATTCAGGATCAGGCACACAAAAGAGCTGACGAACTCAGCGGCGGTCAACAGCAACGCGTCGGCATTGCCAGAGCCCTGATGCAGGATCCGAAATTGATCTTGGCTGACGAACCGGTTGCCAGCCTGGACCCTGTCCTCGCCCATTCCATCTTGCAACACCTCGAATTACTCAATAAAGAAGACAATATTACCGTTATTTGCAGCCTGCACTATCTTGATCTTGTGCAGCGTTACGCAACAAGCGTCATTGGCCTGCGGCAAGGCGAAATTGTTTACGTCGGCACCAAAGAAGACATCCAGGCGATGACAGACGTCGAATTCAAACGAATTTACGGCAAAGAAGCTGAACGTATTGGTAATGGGCTCGAAGGAAATCTCATCCATGAGGAAGAAGCAAAATGAGTAAAAACAACAAAATCAAACTCGGACATGTACCCGAGGAGGTACGCTCTCCCAGTATTGTCTCACCGCTCGCTGCGGCGCTCCTTTCTGCAATCATTCCCGGCCTAGGACAAATTCTTGCCAGATCAGTGCGAAGAGGTATTATTTTCTTTTCTTCTTTCATCACGATCGTCGGACTCGTCATTTGGCGCTTTCGTCTTGCTGCGCCAAGAGATTCAGGGTTCATCAATATCCTGAAAAAAGGCTGGCATCTCGAACCGTTACTATTTTTGGTAACCGTCCTCATCATCGCATTGTATTGCTGGATCATCATCGATGCTTATGCAATGGCAAAAAACCGGGAAATCACGACACTAGGCCCGCTTTTCATGATCATTGTCGTTTTCTTCGCCATCGGTTGGCAAATCGGCAATATCAACCTTTATGCATTCGTAACGCAGGCTGACGACGCCATACCGGCACTCTCCAAAATCGCGTGGCCATGGGAAAAAGCGTTCATTCAGGAGAACGACTATATCCGTGCCTATGCGGAAATCGAAGTGCCCTGCTCCGACAATCCCCCGGCACTCTCAACCGCAGAAAAAGGTGAAGCGGTGCTCATAGCAACGCCTACGTGCGGGAATCTAACCAGCAATGAAGGCGTACCGGGCACATTTCTGCACCTGAGCGGGAAAAATTTCCTGCCCAATCTCGAAGTAGCCATCATGTGGGAAGACCCAATCGGCAATGAATTTCGCCAGCGCCAGAACGGGGAATACGTCAAAGCCATACCGGATGAAAACGGGAATTTCGAACTGGATATTGTCATGCCCTATCGTCTTCTCCCGCCCAGCGCCAACCAGCCGACTTATATCTGGAAGGTCTATGGCCAGCAGATTGCTGCTATCGGGCCCAAACACCTCAGCCCGGATTTCAAGAGCATCGTAGAAAGAATGATCGAAACGATTTTCATCGGGATGATGGCAACCATCTTCGGTGTCATTTTTGCTTTGCCGGTCAGTTTCTTTGCCGCACGCAATCTTATGTCCACCACCCGGATTACACTGATCTTGTATTACCTTGTACGGGCAGTGTTGAACATCATCCGTTCTATCGAACCGCTAATTTGGGCAATCATTGCCGTAATTGTTGTCGGGCTGGGACCCTTTGCAGGTATCCTGGCCCTGACCGTGCACTCGATTGCTTCACTTGGCAAACTCTATTCCGAAGCCATCGAATCGATTGATTCAGGCCCTATCGAAGCAATTCAGGCTACGGGTGCATCATGGCTGCAAACGGTCATTTTCGCCGTAGTTCCACAGATTATTCCGCCATTCGTTTCCTTCACCATCTACCGGTGGGATATCAACATCCGTATGTCGACCATCATCGGTTTCGTTGGTGGCGGTGGAATTGGCTTCCTGCTGGCACAATACATCCGCCTGCTCGATTATCGCTCCGCAGGTATGGCAGTTTGGTTCATCGCAATCACTGTTGCCATCCTCGATTATGTTTCAGCTGAAATCCGGGCAAAGTTTGTCTAGCCGGTAAGCCCCACACCAAGATGAATAACCATGGCGGGCGCACGATACCCGCCATGGTTTCTTTCCAAAAGAACAGCTGAATGTCTATCAGAAAAATGCTTAAAACCATTTCACTTTTCATCCTTGGGGCATTTTTGGTCATCATCATTTTGCCCAATATGCTCTGTTATTTTCAAGCCAGGAGCAAAACGACTAGCGTCGGGAATGCGCCCAAAAGCGGCATTGCCATAGTGTTTGGCGCCGGTCTTTGGCGCGACGGTACGCCAACCCCCGTTTTACGCGACAGGGTCGAAACTGCTGCCGAACTTTACTTTGCGGGGAAGGTGAACATACTCCTGATGAGCGGAGACAACCGCTTTCTCAGCTACAACGAACCGGGAGCAATGAAACAATATGCAATCAATCTGGGTATTCCCGAAGCAGCCATCGTCCTGGATTTTGCCGGCAGAAGAACCTACGATACCTGCTATCGGGCAAAACATATCTTCGGTGTCGACCGTGCCGTGCTCGTTACCCAGGCATTTCACTTGCCAAGAGCATTGTATCTTTGTCGACAGTTCGGCATCGAAGCAACAGGAGTGCCCGCAAACCACAGGAAGTATTCTTTTCACCTGAGGTTGTTTTGGAGGCTGCGGGAAATGTTTGCTACGCCCGTGGCAATCTGGGAAGCCAACATCACCAAACCCCTTCCCATTCTCGGTGATCCTGAACCAATTTCAATTCCCGATTCTTCTGGTTTATCGCAACTAAAAAAGGTCCAACTAATAATGATAATTAATACGTACTTCATTTTTTCAAATTACACACAACATCTATAAATGCAAATGTTGCATTTTTCTCAATTATCACTTTCTA
>CAYWFK010000066.1:0-14666 GCA_964457375.1 uncultured Anaerolineales bacterium | reverse complement strand
GCATAATCGTGGCGGATTTTGCCCCGATAGCGGATGATGATTTGCTGTTCGGGAGTAAACGACCGCTTCAATTCGATGGCGAGCCGGTTGTTTTCGGATTGGTATTCGAAATTTGCCGGGAAACCATTTACCTGACAATCGAGAATCTCCAAACCGGCGGCATCCAGTACGATTGATTCCGCGGATGTCTTCCCGGAACGAGGAAAATGAATGGTAACTTCTCCATCGAACGATGCGCTCACCAGGTCGGGGCTGAGAGTGATGTGGTATCTCAGGTCTTTCATTGCATTTCTTTCAGAGAGCGGCTGTTTCCGGCAGCGGAAGATATGTGTTGTCTGCATAGACGAATCTTCCGTTGCGGATGACAAAGGCGGGTTTGTAGCAATATTGAATATCTTCCAAAGGATTACCGGCAAGGATGACCATGTCGGCTGTTTTTCCCACCTCTATCGTTCCAATTTCATCGTCGAGGCGGAGCGCTTTGGCTGCGTGGAGGGTACATGCCCGCAAGGCATCGGCGGGTGACATGCCGAGTTCGTTGACCATCAAATCCGGGATGAGTGCGTAGTCATCGTAGAACAAGTCGATAACACCGGCATCGCTGCTGCCGGCGAAGAGTACCCCTGCACGGTAAAGGCAGCGCCAGACTTCATTGAGTTCGTCCCGCGGGGCACCACTGCCTTTCAATTGCCAGCGGCGGTAATCGATGACGTTGGTCGGGGAGACGATGATCCCGGCTTGGGCAATTTCGCGGGCAATTTCCTCGTCGAATACGAAATGCTCGCCGTTGGAAAAGGTGCAATGTTCAATCCGCTGGATGCCGGCTTCGATGCAGTTCCGAATGCCGAGAATGCCATGGGCATGGGCTGCTGTAACAAGACCATGTTTCGAGGCTTCTTCACGAATAGCTTTCAGGGTAGGAACATCGAAGTTGGCTTTTTCGGGATGAGACCCGCCCCCTCCGGTAACCATGACCTTGATGAAGTCTACCCCTGCTTCCGCCAGGGAGTGAACGACTTTCCGGGCGTCATCAACCGTTTTTACGATGCTTCCGACATCGAACCCCGGTTTGTTTTCGCTTACGATGGGGCTTCCGCTTGCCAGGATACGCGGTCCAAGGATGGAACCATTGTTGATGGCATCACGAACGGGAAGAATTACACGGTTTTCTGCACCGCAATCACCGATTGTGGTCACTCCGGCAAACAAGGCGCTTTGTGCATTGGCAATCGTTCTCGTGATGATGGCTGTGAGTGATTCCCGGGGATCGTATGGTTTTTTGTCGGGCGAAGCGGGGTTCAGGGTGATATGCAAATGTGTATCGATGAAGCCCGGCATAATCGTGAAGGCGCGCAGATCCAGCAGACTTTCGTCTCCGGCAGGTTGGAACGGCCGAATTTTCCCGATGTGCCCGTCAGCGATATCGACAATTTGGTTTGTCTGTATTATCCCGCGGGCAGTATCGACGATGTTCGCTGCTATGGACAATTGGCTGTTCGTGTGATTGTTCATCTTGTTTCGTTTTTCCTGTTGGTGTGTGCTTTCTTCTGAGACAAAGGCAAGTGATGCAGTTCACTGTCTGGCTGATACCGTTTGCCGGTACGCATCCGGTTGGCATCGTACCATGGAACACCCGATGCCCGCCAGCCGGTTACTCCTCTGCGACGGTCTCTTTTTCATACAGGTAACACGCGCAGGCATGTGCCTCTTCTTTCAACGGATAGAGCGGTGGTTTGGCGCCGAGACATTTTTCCCAGCGTTTCGAGCAGCGGGAATAAAACCGGCAGCCACTATCTACTTGTTCGCGCATGGTCTCGTCATCAGGCAGGCTGATTTCCGAATCCCATTTTTTATCCGGGTCCGGGATGGGAACTGAGTCAATGAGTTGTTTTACATAAGGATGTGATGCATTTTCGATGACATCGACGGTTTTGCCTTTTTCCATCGTTGTTCCCTGATAGAGCATGTAGATATCTCCGCCGATTTGGTAGGCTGTGCTGATGTCGTGGGTAATATAAAGGAAGGAAATGCCGTGTTCATCCCGCAGGCGGAGCATGATATCCAAAATCATTGCTCTCAGGGAGGCATCGACCATGGAAACCGGTTCGTCGGCAACAATCAAGGCGGGTTTGAGCAGGAAAGCCCGGGCGACCATCATCCGCTGACGCTGCCCGCCGCTTAACTGGTGGGGGTATTTGTGCAGGATTTCTTTCCCTTGCATACCGACGATGTTCAAGGCATCTTCGATAATGTCCCGTGCCATGGTTTTATTTTCGGCAAGGTGGAAGTTGTGAATGACGACATCGAAGATATGCCTGACGGGGTAAAACGGATTGTAGACAGCGTAGGGGTCCTGAAAAACCGCTTGTACTTGCCGGCGGTAAATTGACCGCTGTTTACGGTTCATTTTCTCGACGTCGTTCCCCTGGAAGTAGATTTTCCCCGATGTCAGGCGAACGAAGCCCAGCACCAGATTGGCCAGTGTGGATTTGCCGCTGCCGCTTTCGCCTGCGATGGTAGTGATGCCGGCAGGGGACTGCGGAATGGTCAGGTTGAAATCTTGCAGGGCGACGACTTTCTTGCTGCTCTTCATGAAACCGCCGCCATAGATTTTGGTTGCGTTGACGATTTGAAGTAATGGGGTTGTCATAGGTTTTCCTCCACGTGGAGATGACAGGCAACTTGATGGCCGGGTTTTACTTCCCTGAGTTCGGGTTTTTCGATTGTGCAAATTTCTTTGACGAATGGACACCGAAACTGGAAAATGCACCCGGGAGGGGTGTTGCGCAAATCGTGCGTCAATCCTTTGGTGAGTTTCAGGGGTTTGCGTTCGGCAATCGAGGGGATGGCTTCGATCAATAGTTGTGTGTACGGGTGAAGCGGCTGTTTGAGAACCGTATAAGCGGAAGCGACTTCGACCAGATTGCCGGCATACATCACGGCGATGCGGTCTGCCATTTGTGCCATCAAGCCCATATCGTGGCCAATCATGATCATCGAGACGCCCAAACGGTTTTTGATATCCAACAGGGTCTGTGCGACGACACGCTGGACGATGACATCCAGGGCGCTGGTCGGCTCGTCAGCGATGACAAGCGTCGGATCCAGCGCAATTGCCATTGCAATGCATACACGTTGTTTCATGCCTCCGCTGAGTTCATGCGGATACATGTTGTATACGCGCTTGGGAAGCCCGACCATCGAGAGTAAATCGAGAATCCTTTGTTTCAGGGCTTGTTTCTTTTGCTTGCCTTCATGGGTTTCGACGGCATCCCGAATTTGGTCGATGACTTTCATCGTCGGGTTCAGGGAGTTCATCGCTCCTTGCGGCACCAGGGCGACTTCCGCCCAGCGCACCTTGCGCAGGGATTTTGCGTCCAGTTTGGTGATGTCTTTGCCGCCTCTCAGCAGGATTTCACCGCTGACGATTCGCCCTGGCGGCTGGACCAGCCTGAGGATTGCCATGGCAACGGTTGTTTTGCCGCAGCCTGATTCGCCCACCAGCCCCAACAATTCTCCCCGATAAACTTCGAAAGAAACATCATTCACGGCGATGACAGCCCCTTCCGGCGTATCGTAGTGGACGTTCAATTGACGGACTTCAAGTGCAATCTGGCGTTTTGCCGGAGCTTTTTGTTTGGTATTGTCTTGTTTGCTGGTCGGGTTCATTTTTGAATACCTCGCAAGCGTGGGTTTGCAATTTCATCCAGACCGATGGTCATCAGGAAGAGAGAAATAAAGATGATGACCAGCAAAACGATCGGGAAACCCCACCACCACCACATTCCCCGCAGAATTGCGGATGAACGCAGGGCGCTGTTGATTGTTGTGCCAAGTGTCGGGATGCGTGTCGGGCCAAGCCCCAGAATTTCCAACCCGGTTGCGGCCAGAATTGCACCGGAGACGCCGCCGGTGAAGGTGGCAGCCAGATATGGCAGCAAATTGGGCATCATTTCCCTGAACATGATGGAAAATACCCCTGAGCCGGATAAGCGGGACATCTGGACATAGCCTTGTTCCCGCATGCTGAGTACCTGGGCGCGAATTACCCGCGCAGGTCCCGGCCAGGAGAACATGGCTATCACCAGTGCCATTGATCCCAGGGTGAGTTCTTCGATATAACTGGCGATGACAATCAGCACTGCCAGACCGGGGATAGTCATCCATGCGTCGGTGAGAATGCGGATGATGCCGTCGGCCCATCCTCCGAGGAAACCGGCTAAAAATCCGAGAATGGTTCCGGCGATGATACCGATGCTGGCGGCAATCAACCCGACTTTGAGCGAACGTGGCGTGGCAACAAGGATGAGCGCCAGCATGTCGCGGCCAGTGCTGTCGGAGCCAAGCGGATGTTCAGGGGAGCCGTCTTTGAATGCCAGTGCTTTGTCGGCTTTGATCCAGATGGGCACCATGTTGGTTTTTGCGGAGCCAACTTTGGCTTGATCCAGATCCCAAAACAGAGAGCCGGTAACCTGCAACAGCATGATGAGCACCAGGACGACCAGCCCGAGAATCAGTTTCCCGTTCATCCAGGGGGATTTTTGCATTCTTGCCAGAATCCCTGGTTTTTCCAATATGATGGTTTCGTTCATTGCCTACCTCCTGTCCAATACAATGCGGGGGTCGATTAAGGGATAGGTTAAGTCCATGATCAACACAGCCAGGGAAACGCCGACGACGACATAAAAAACGATCCCTTGAATGAGTGTGTAATCGGAGTTGAGTATTGCCAGATAAAGCAGGTTGCCAATGCCGGGATAAGTGAAAATGACCTCTACGAGCACGGAACCACCGGCAAGCGAACCCAGTGCAACCCCGAAAGCCGTGATTTGCGGAAGGATGGCATTCCGAATGCCATAGCGCCAAAAGATGCGGAAGGGTGACAACCCTTTGGCATCAGCTAAAATCATATAGTCTTCTCCGTCTGTGGTAATCATCATGCCGCGCATGCCCAATGCCCAGCGCCCGATGCTTACGAGGATGATGGACATTGCGGGCAGAAAACCGTGTTTGATTACGCTGAGAATGAATTCCCAATTCCATCCGGGGATGACGCCGCGCCCGTAGTTTCCGGCATAGGGAAACCAGTTGAGCTTGAAGGCAAAAGCAAACAAGAGCATGATGCCGACCATGTAAGCGGGGATTGACGTGAACGTCAGGGAAACGGGCAAGATCCATTGGAGAAGTTTGGGTGTACGGCGCCAGCCTAAAAGCCCGCCGATGATATTCCCGATAATAAATGAAAGGATAAGTGCCAGGGATAGCAAACCGAGCGTCCAGGGTATGCGGGCGGCAACAAGATCATCGATTCTGCTGGGGAAGAAAGCCAGCGAGTACCCGGTGTTGAAGGTGAAGGCATTGCGCAGGTATTTCACATACTGGACACCCAGCGATTCGTTCAGCCCGAACCGCTCCCGGTACGCAGCAATGATTTTATCTGCGTTTTCCACATTGGTTCCTTCTGTCATCATTCGGCCAAGCATTGCATCGATCGGGTCTCCGGGAACCATGCGTGGAACGAGGAAGATAATTGTTGCCCCCAGCCAAACCGTGATAAAGAACATGCCTACTCTTTTGAGGATATATTCTTTGCTTAGTCCACTCATTGTTTGCCTTTCGTGAAAAATTCGGTGAAGAGTTACCAGCGGGGAGCGTTCCCCGCTGGTAAACAGGAGAGATCAGTTACTGTTAGTGTGTGGGTTCGAGGTGTTCCAGAATGATATGGGTACTCTGCCACCACGTTGCCGGCTGGATGTAAGGATTGTCTGCTGTTGGCCATCCGGTCCAGTAAGCTTCGTTGAAAGGAACCAGTTTTGTCGCCTGGGCGATGGGCAGCAATGGCAGGTCACTCAGCCAGTATTTCATTGCTTCGATGTAGAGTTCTTCCAGTTTGGGATCTCCCGGGGGATAATCAAGCATCTTGGCAACAATTTCGCTGTACTTTTGTGCGGCTTCGGTGTTCCAGCGGGGGTTGTTGGCATAGAAACTATCAATCGGTTTGCCTTCTTCGGGGATATGTCGGGTGCTGAATGCATCCATCTTCGACCACAGATCGATTGGCCCGCAAACGAAGAAGTAGTAGGTGTCGAAACCGGCGTTCTTGAGTTTGTCGACGAACTGCGGAATGGCTTCGATATCCTGGGTAGCGTTGATGCCGACAGCCTGGAATTGTTCCACCAAGGTGGCAACGGCGCTGTTCATTTCGGTGGCATCGAAGTTCGAGATGGTCATGGAGAGTTCTTTGCCGTCTTTTTCGTAGTAACCGGTGTCTTTGTTCATGACGTATCCCTTGGATTCCAGAATTTCCTTGGTCTTGTCGGGATTATATGCATCGATGGGGTATTTCTGGAAAAGACCGGCATCTTCTGCTGAGGTGATGTAGGATGTGAAGATGTTGTACTCAGGCAGCCAGGTCTTCGAGATTGAGGACGTATTTTCGTAGGCGATATCGATGATTTGTGAACGGTTGATGGCATGGTTGATGGCGCGGCGCATATCGACATCATTCCAGGGTTCGCGTGTCAGGTTGAACTGGAAGTTGCGTGCGCACGGGTCAATCCAGGCGTATGGCAGATCATTGTGCCAGGCAACAACAGAACCGGTGAGTTGTTTGAGGGCGAGGAAAGAACTCAGGTTGATGCCCATGATGCTGTCAAGTTCGTTACGGGCCATTGCGGCTGTTCGGGTTTCTTCTGAACCGTAGGCTACCCAAATCAGTTTTTCAGGGCGGGGCAGTTTGTCTACGAAACCGGTTTTGGCACCCCACCAGTCGTCATTGCGGACGTAGGTGAATTCGTTTTCGCTGCCGCTTTTGAGCAGGTAGGGGCCTGAAAATACGGGCCAGCCTTTTTCCGGATCGTAGTTAGTGAATGTCGCCGGGTCTTGACCTTCCCAAATGTGCTTCGGAACGATGATGAACGAAGAAGTGGAGGTAACGACGAAGTTCGTGTAAACGAAGCGGAAATCCGGTTCTTTCAGGGTGAACTTGAGGGTACGGTCGTCGACTTTTTCGACGTTCTTTACATCGTCGAAATGAGCGCCGCGCAGTTCCGGATTTTCGAGCAGCATATTGACCGAGAAGAGGAAATCATCTGCGGTGAGCGGTTCGCCGTCGCTCCATTCGATGCCGTCGCGTAGCGTGATGGTCCATTCAGAGGCATCGTCATTGGATTTATAGGATTCACCCAGCCAGTTGATGATTTCTCCGTTCTTGCTTTCCAGATTGAGAACAAAGAGAGGCTCGATCATCGCCTGGAAGAAACCCTGGTCAACACGTCCACCAGCAGCAAATGGGTTCCAGAGCTTCGGGTCGGTGACGGGGCCGGAGTCGATGTCGAAGATGACGGTTTTGCGGCGGTCAGCTTCTTTGGGATCGACCTTTTCCACTTCGACCGTCTCGACGACTTTGACTTCTTTCGTTTCGATGACCTTCACTTCCTTCGTCTGGATGATGACTTGCGGTTCGGTGCTGGTTGGCTTGCATGCCACAACGGTAATGAGTACGATAACCGCAATAGCACTCAAAAACAAGATTTTTTTAAACATTCTTTTCTTCCTCCAAATTTGTCGAATTAGATGTTTGAGGATTCTGAGACCAATGGTTTCTTTCTTCGATACAGCCTCCTTTCTTTTCCGGATGTTAGAGATTTTTTGCTTGTGGGAGAATTTCTTTGGCGAAGTGTTCCAGCCGCCGGATGTCTTCCGGATTCTGCCACTGGATGATTACTTTCTCCACGCCGGCAAGCGAGAGCCTGCCAAGTTGATCGATGATTTGAGCGCTGCACCCTGCAAGGATTCCGCGTTTGTGTAAGCCGTCGATGTCGGAATCTGCGAGCACTTTGTTCAAATCCCGTTGGTCTGTTCCGAGGTACATGCCAAGCATCTGCGAGCGGGTTACGTCGCTTTGTTTGCGTCCGCAGGTTTTGAGTAATTGGTTGAGATGTTCGTTGAGTGTTTTGAATTGTTCAGGGGTGCGGTAGATGGCATTCCATTCGTCTGCGTATCGGGCTGCCAAAGGAAGAAGTTTGTGTTTCCCGTTGCCGCCAATGAGAACCGGCAGTTTTCTTTGGGCAGATGCAGGGGGGAGGAAGTGTGCATCTTTCAGCCGGTAGTATTTTCCGGTGAAGGATACTTTTTGGGATGTGTGCAGCAGCCGGGTAACCACTTCCAGCCCCTCTTCGAAGCGGGTGAAACGTTCTGCGACCGATAACAGTTCGAAACCGAACATTTCATGTTCGCGAACGCCTCCGCCCCAGCCGGCGCCGACGCCCAGCACGAAGCGCCCCCGGCTGAGAATATCCAGGTCTTTCGCCATGCGTGCCGTGTGCACCGGGTGCCGGAAGGAGAACGGTGTAACCAGGGGCCCGAATTCCATCCGGTTTGTGTGGTCAGCCAGCCAGGCAAGCGAGACCCACAATTCCAGCGATTCCCTGTCGGGCGGTTCCGCATCGAAAAAATGATCCGAGCGGTATAACCCGTCGAAACCCATCGCTTCCACCATGGGGGCAAACTTCACCCATTTTTGCCAGGTCAGTCCTCGTTGCCCCTCGATGGTGATTGCGATTCGCATGGCTAGCTCTTTTTCCCTTTGCTTTTCTTGGCTTTGATGAAAAGAAAGGGCATGGCAAACAGGTAACCCAAAACGGGGAGGTTGAACCCTTTCTTGATGAACGACAAGACATCCTCAGCATCGAGGCGGACTTTTGCCGGTATCGTCGACTTTTCGTCGTCAGAAACGATGATCAAATAGTCGCCTTTGCGTTCTATCTTGCCGATGATGAAATTCATTTTTACAAGTTGGCTGGAGACTTTCATGGAAAATTTCCTCTACTCTTTTCTGAGCCTGCCGGTTTCCTGCGCATAGCGAATGCGCTTTTCGAAAAGCTCCGGAATATCCTTGCCTTCGTATCCGTATGGCGGTGTGAATTGACCGCGGTTGTAAAGGGTCAGGATGGATTGTTGGGCACCGTTCATCTTGTCCGAGAGCGTACGCGGCGGTTTTCCGGGAGGAAAGAGGTTGGGCGGATATATCGATGTTTCATAGATTTCCTTGAAGCCTTCGGTGCGGACATCGATCCACATGTTGTGATTGGCGATCGTGCGGTGTTCCCGAAGCGATTCGATGTCGATGGTTGCGGCGATGATTTGTTCGCCGGGGTAAGTAGCCTGGCGGATGATCATCCCTGTGTAATCGACAATCAGGGAATTGCCCGGGCAAAAGGCTTTGGGGTAGTATTCGTAGTTTACGGAACCCCAGTTGGAGCCGAGCAGGTAGCACATGTTGTCATGTGCACGGGTGCGCCTGGTGAATGTCCAGAAATCCCATGGCTTGCTGACGCCTTCGACTTCCTGCATGGCGGTGGGGTGGCAGATGACTTCGACCCCGTTGTAGCCCAGCGCTCGCGAAACTTCCGGCGTTGCGCCGTCATGGCAGGTCATCGTGCCCAGTTTGCCGATTTCGGTATCGACGACGGGGAAACGGACTTTGATGCTGTCTCCGAAAACTTTGCTGTATGCATCGAACATATCATGCGGGCTGGTGCCCAGGCCGATGGAAGCCGGAATGTGCCATTTATGGTAGCGCAGGATGACTTTCCCTTCCGGGCTGATGATGAAAGCGGTGTTGAACCAGCGGTCGGGAAATTCCGGCACCTGTTCGACGACACCGCCGCCGGAGATGAAAATACCGTATTCTTTGGCTTTCTTTGCCAATACATCCAGCTCGGGGCCGGGAATTGTGATGGCTTTTTTCATGAAGTCTTCGAGAGAATCTTCCCCTTTGCCGGGTGTGGTAACACCCTGAAGGAAATATTCGGGGAAGACAACCAGCCGGACGGGGCGCTCGTAGAAATAGCCGACTCCGAAATCGATCAGGTTGCAAATCCGTTCGAGATTTTTGAAGATGCCTTCTTTGTCTTTGGCGACGAAAACTTCCGGTTGTACGACAAGTGCTGTGTATTTTTCAATTTTTGGTCTCATTCCTTGCTCCCTTTGCTAGAAATCGAATTCATCATCTTCGTCACGCAAACCGAAATCTTTGAGCATTTCGACAGCGGTTACTGTTCCCATGGCTGTGATCCCGTTTCCGGGGTGTGTGCAGGGTCCCGTCATCCACAAATTCTTGATGGGGGAGCGGTAACGCGAATATCCCGGCACCGGGCGGAAATAGCCCATTTGCGCCATCGTGCGCTCGCCGCCGGTGGTTGTGCCGTCGACCAGTGACCAGTTATCCTGTTTGATGCGTTCGGCATGGTCGATATATTCGCCGATGATGTTGTTTTTATCCATGTTCGTGGTGTATTCCTGCAGCTTGGGCAGGAGAACGGTGTCGACATATTCCTTGGCAAGTTCGTCGGTCCAGCGGCTGCCATCGGGGAATTTGTTGGAGACGAAGGTATCCATAATCAGGGTGTGCTTGCCTTCCGGGGCGCGGCTGGGGTCTTTGGTGGTCCAGCATGCCGTCCACAGGAAGGGGGTTTTCGGCGGAATGTTCCTGCCGATGTCGGCATATTGCTGTTCGATTTCTTCCATACCATCGAAGATGCGCTGGAAGGGGGTTTTGCTCATATCAACCCCGTTCTTGAATTGGGGTGCTTCGTTGAGCGCGTAGTGTGCACGCACGATGCTGACCTTGCCGAAGGAAAAGTTCCGAATCATGTGCACGAACTTCGCCGGCAGGTCCTGGGGTTCGATGAATTTGAGAAAAGTTTGTTTGACATCCAGGCTGGAGACGACGGCTTTTGCTGCGGTGAATTCCTGCCCGTCTTCGAGCATCAGCCCTTTGCATTCGCCGTTGGCGATGATGAATTTTTTGATGGTGGCACTGGTCATCACTTTGCCGTTGTGGTCTTCGATGTATTTAGCCAGTGCGTAGGAAAGTTGTGCGGAGCCGCCTTTGGGGATTGATTCCCCGAAATAATGGATGGCGGGAATCATCACGTAAAACGCCTGTCCGCCGCCTTCCTGGAATGGCCAGATTTGCGGGGCGGTTGCCCAGCCGAGAATGAAAGTTTGTACGTGCGGATTGCGGAAGTTTTCTTTTACCCAGGCTTTCGGGCTGAGCCGATAGTTTCGCAGCATTTCCAGCCCTTGTTCACTGTTTTCCATTGCGGCGGTCATCAGGCTGGGTTTGACGGGGGGGGTGAACATGTTGGAAACCACGCCGTCCTTGATTTCGATGAAGCTGTCGTAGATTTCACGGTAGCGTTTTGCATCTTCCTTGTCGTATGCGGCGATGCTTTCGACGGTTTTGTCGATATCTTTGTAAACGATGATGCCGGGACCTTCCTGGTTGGGGTGCCCGGTAATGTGGTCGTTTGCCCAGATGTATTCCAACCCGTATTTCTTCAGTTCCGACATGATGTTTTTGAATTCGGGGTTGAGATGAATCCAGACATGGGACGAGCCATAAACATCGTGTTTGAATCCGGGCAGTGTGAGTTCCCGCGTTGCCGTTCCGCCTCCCAGCCATGGGTTACGTTCGACAACCAGGACAGAGAGACCCTCACGAGCCAAAACAGCACCGCATGCCAAGCCGTTGTGCCCCCCGCCACCGATGATTACGTCGAAGTCAGCTTCCATTTTTGTCTTTTTCCCTTTCTCTATTCTGGTTTCTGTTTTTCGGTTTGTGTGAATGGTTCAATTGGAAGGAGATGTTTTTGCCACGATCATGATCAGGTCTTCGGTTCCGATGTTTCGGCTGCTGTGCGGCAGCCGGCTGCTGTGGTAAATTGAATCTCCGGGATTGAGAATGTATGTTTCGCCGCCAATGGTGGTTTCCAGCCTGCCTTGCAAAACGATGCCGCATTCCTCGCCAGCGTGGACGAAGGGTTGTTCACCGCTGCTGGCACCCGGAGGCATGACAACCCGAATCAACTGCAAACGCGGGTTGGGGGATGGAGAAAGAAGTTCGTTGAGAATGCCGAAATCCGGGTAGATGATTTTCTTCCGCTGGTCTTTGCGCAGGATTTTGAGATTGGTTTGCACGGACGGCGGGGCGGGTGTTCCGTTGGGCGACGTGTGATTAAAAAAAAGCGATGCTACGGGTTCTCCCAGAGCATCGGCAAGGGCATAGAGCGTGGTTACAGAGGGGCTGGCTTGGTCGCGCTCAATCTGACTGAGAAAAGACGGGGAAATTCCGCACTTTTCTGCCAGGTTGACCAGGGTAAGCTTTTGATCTTGTCGCAGCTTACGGATGCGTGTTCCGATGTGTTGATGGGCGTCAGTCACCAGGCTCTCGCTTTTGGGGTGATCAAATAATTGTGATGACATCAAAATATACTTTTATTATACATAGAATTGTAGGTATGTCAAATATTTATCCTGTATATTTAAAATTTATTTACTTGTATCAAATATCACAAGCGGCAGGCAAGAAAAAACCCGGGACGATGCCCGGGTAGATGGCTGTTTCGGTTGATGAAATGTGCGAGGAAACTTGCCCCGCAGCAGGTTCAGAAGGATGGCGGGGTGATGGCAACGACGATGATGACGTCTTCGTTGCCGGGGTTACGGCTGCGGTGCGGAATGGTGCTTTTTTGGTATACGGCATCACCGGGGCCGAGGATGAAATGTTCGTCACCTGCCCAGATTTCCACTTTGCCTTGCAGGACGATGCCGCATTCTTCCCCTTCGTGAATCAGGGGTTCGGGGCCTGTTTCGGCGCCCGGCGGAATGACGACCCACATCATCTGTATCGAGCGGTTGAGGTCCGGGCTGAGTAGTTCGTTCTTGATTCCGGAGCCGGGGTAGATGAGTATCTTGCGCTGCCCGGCACGCACGATTTCCACATCCTGATGATGGTTTCGGCTTGGCGGGGCGGTTTCGACGGGGTCATCCCGGTCGGTGAAGAAATAGGCCAGGGGAACTTCGAGGGCGTTGGCGATGTTGTGCAGGGTGGAGATGGACGGGTTCGCCTGGTCGCGTTCGATCTGGCTCAGGAACGATGATGATATCCCGCACATTTCCGCCAGCTGGGTCAGAATCATCCCCTGTTCTTTTCTTTTCCTGCGGATTTGTTCGCCAAGGGAATAGGTTGTCGTTTCTCCACTCATTGTATTGGAATTTTACTCGAAAATCGGAATTGCGTCTAATGCTTTCGGGGGCGCTCCGTGCAAGGATGATCACGGATGGCGCCGTGCCCTGACGAAGCGGCAGGCTCAGGGATTCTGGCTGCCGGGTTTTTGGTTTTGCAGTATCTCTTTGATTCCCTTCGTTATTTCATCCCCGTTGTTGTAGTAGGTGACCAAGGCAGCGAGCATGTGATTTCGTTCGTGCTTTTTGATTTTTACGAAAGGGACGAAATATTCATGTTTGTGGTCGGAAAAACCGAATTTCACGGAATGGGGTTTGATGATGGTGCCGTTTCGGATTTGCACGGTTTCTGTGGTGTTGATCCATGTTATGTCATTGTTGTCGTTCTGAAAAGTGAATACCTGCGGGTCATCAATAGCGAGACTGTTGTAGAGTATCCATGCTTCGATGGCATATTCGTGTTTCCCTGTGCGGTAAAGGCGGTTGAAGTATTGCCATGCATAATCCGGCATTTGTTTTCTGCTGGCAAGATGCCGTTTGATTAAAAACAGGACGATGAATATTGCCAACAGGATTGCAATCAGGGAACTGGTACTCATTGTTTACCCCTCCTGTGATGGCGCCGTTTTTCGATGGCGTTTTGTTTGGGGGTTACCCGTGCGGTCGAGCGGGTGCATGCCGGTTTCATTTCGGGTTTCTTTTCTTTTCATTTTCTTTTCAATGGAAGGTTGTTTGGAAATATAGCAGTAATCTGGCTATCGAGCCATTGAATAGCAGGATGATGGATATTGCCATGATTACTAACAAGGTGAGGTTGATTGCCATCATGTATTTTGGGTAGTCTTCTCCGAAAATCAACTTTACCGAGAGTTCGAGGAGTCTTATATAAATAAACCCGGCGATTAACACGAGCATAAACCGGGCGTACCGGTGTGTTGCCAGGAACAATAATACATTCATCGATAGTGTTTTTCCTCCGTTTGTGTTTCCGGCGGAACGTTTCTGTTGTTGCTGCCGGAAGGATGATCTTTTCGTTTGTTTGGACGTCGATGGCTTACCGGATGGCAGGGTGACGTTCTGTGAAATGGTTTCACCAGAATGCCCTTGCGGGCTTTGGATGGTTTTGACCCTTTTTGATGTCAACGTGCGCTTTGTGTACGTTTACATAAATGGGTGAATAATTATCAGCGCGCAGGATGGTAGCTGATACTCCGGCGTTTAGGGTAACGATGCCCTGCATAAACTCCGAACTTTTGTATCGTACAGAACGTGCGTTCTTTACTTCAATAATGTCATTCATCTGAACCTCCGTAGTAATATCCTACGATGAGAATAAACGCGATTAGTAACATCCAAATAAAATCAAACATCTTTACTCCTTAGATTTTCGTATACTTTGCGAATCTCTTCATGCGCTTTTAGCTTTTTGATCATTCTCGATGTGTATCGAAGCACGACAGTTTCAATGCCCTTGCGGGCTTTGGATGGTTTTGGCGCTGCGATACAGGCTGCATGGCGGGAAAGGGAAGTTGACTTGGCGAAGGCGCTTCCAAAGCGCCGTCGCCTGATGCCGGTGCAGGAGCACCGGGGCAATGCCCTTGCGGGCTTTGGGTGATTTTGACGCTGCGATACAG
>CAYWFK010000065.1:478-15173 GCA_964457375.1 uncultured Anaerolineales bacterium | reverse complement strand
TTGCCCCGGTGCCCCTGCACCGGCATCAGGCGACGACGCTTTGGAAGCGCCTTCCGCAAAAGGCAAAGCGTCTGTGTTACAATACCGCAATATTTAACCGCCGCACGGAAAATCGCACACCGCTTTCAAAAGCATCCCCCCCCTTTTGCAGCGGACCGAACAAACCCATCTGCCAACTCAAGCCAATGCTATGCTGATCAAGGAGAGCACCCCCATGAACAAAAAACACCTGTCCATCATTTTCGTACTCGCCACTTTATTCTTAGCCATGCTGGCATGCAGCGGAAGCGTCAGCACAGCCAATATCAAGGACGCACGAATGACGCTCGACAAGGAAGGCACACAGGAAACCACTGTCTTCTCACCCAAGGATGTGTTCCATTGTGTCGGTACACTGGCAAACGCCCCCGACGATACGACCATCAAGGCATCCTGGATTGCTGTGGAAGCGGAAGGTATCGACCCGAACTACCTGATTATGGAAAAAGAGGTTACCGGTGGCAGCGGCAGTTTCAACTTCGAGCTGAGCAACGACCAGCTCTGGCCTGCCGGAAAATACAAAGTCGACTTGTATCTCAACGACAAGCTGGAAACCAGCGTCGAATTCGAAGTTCAGCCCTGAGGCTGCAAGCCGGGCTGCCGGATACAAACCGGCACCGCTTCGATTACGAGGAACACCCCCGCACGGGAATGTTCCTCGTTTTGTTTTTCTTTCGTCTCTTTCGGGTTTGTTCCCCCGCTCTTGCCAACACCTGCCATCAGCCGCTATGCAAGGCTTGACACCCCAAAACAAGCGGGTAAAATCCTTTCGGAACATCCATGCGGGAGTTTTCCCGCATCATTTTTCGAAAATAATTAGTGTATTAATTACACGAATTCAGGACGAAGACAAATGCAAACCCACCCTGTTCCTCCCCATTTCGATGCGGCAAAAACCGGTACGCTTTGGCGCGTGCCTTATCAACAACTCGGCGCACAGGCGCGGCAGTGGGCACAAACCCGCGGAATCGCCCCCGCCGCAGAAGACCGTTACAGGATACTCCTGCTGCTCATCGACATGCAAAACACCTTCTGCCTGCCTGATTTCGAGCTGTTCGTTGGCGGGCAGTCCGGCAGCGGGGCAGTCGATGACACCCGCCGCGTGTGCCGGTTCATCTACCGCAATATCGGGTCGATTACCCGCATCGCATTGACGATGGATACCCATTACGCTCTCCAGGTTTTCCATGCCCCATTTCTGATCGATGCACAGGGGAACAACCCCCGGCCGATGACGCAGATTTCCACCGAGGAAATCGAAAGCGGACGCTGGAAATTCAACCCGGCGATTGCCCCTTCTCTTGGAGTAACACCCGAATACGGACAGCGCCAGCTGCTTGCCTATACCAAAGCCCTGAAACAACAGGGGAAATATGCGCTGACCGTCTGGCCCTATCATGCCATGCTGGGCGGTGCCGGCCATGCCCTGGTGCCTGCCATCGAGGAAGCCGTTTTCTTTCACACGATTTGCCGTTACAGCCAGCCCCATATCGAAATCAAGGGGCAGCAGCCCTTCACGGAACATTACTCTGTTTTCGGCCCCGAAGTAAGCCGGGACTATGCCGGAAACCCGCTGGGCACGAAAAACACGGCTTTCTTCGATTTTCTGCTGGGTTATGACGCCGTACTCATTGCCGGAGAAGCCAAAAGCCATTGTGTTGCCGCTTCGGTCAGCGACCTGTTGGACGAAATCCGCAAGCGGGATGAGACACTGGCACAAAAAATCTACCTGCTGGAAGACTGCACCTCGCCGGTCGTCGTCCCGGGGGTCGCGGATTACAGCGATACCGCCGACGAGGCTTTCCGGCGCTTTGCCCAAGCCGGCATGCACCTTGTGCGCTCCACAGAGCCGCTGGAATCGTGGCTGCAACGATGACGAATCCAAATCATTTTCCGCACAACCAACACCACAGCCGTCATGCGTTCCCTGTTCCGGTGCAAACGCAAGACATCAGGAGGTAGCAAGTGAGCATCTTCAACAACCAGCGTCTGGATAACACAACCTTCAAACTGGACATCGAGCGGATGAGAAAAGGCTGGTATTCCGACAAATATTTCGAAAACATCGGCAAAATGCTTACGGCGCTTTCCCGGCAGGGGTACACCTATCAGGGGCAGCACCCCCGGAACATCGCGGGCATCGAGACGGAAGGCATTGCCGTCGGTGATATCGAAGTGGAAATGCAATGGTTCACGCGCAGGCCCGGCACCACGGTGGTGGTCGGCGTTGACAAGGCGCTGACCATGCTGCGCCACTGCACGGGGTATTGGGACGGGGATACTTTCATCGATACATCGAAAAATATCAGGGTCTGGGCGGTGCAGGATGGCTGCCTGGTGAATTACAACGGTGACCCGACGGAAGTTCAGCCTGTTTTGCGTGTGCAGGGACGCTACCGCGACTTCGCCCTGCTGGAAACCCCGACACTCGGCATCCTCACGCGGGCGAGCCGGGTAGCCACCAACGTATATGAAACCCTGGTTGCCGCCCGGGGGAAGCCCGTGTTGTTCTTCCCCGCACGCTTCGACATTCACGAAGTTCAGGCTGCCGACGGATACGCCTATGAAATTGCCGTGCACCGCTTCAACCTGGATTATGCCAAGAAACTGCGTCCGTTCGTCTCCACAGATGCCCAGGGGGACTGGTGGGGCGGTGCCGGCGGCGGTACCGTTGCCCATGCCGCGATTGCCTCGTTTTTGGGCGACACTGCCGAAGCCATGCTCACCTTTGCCAGCGTCCTGCCCGTCAGCATCCCCCGGATTGCCCTGGTGGATTTCAACAACGACTCCGTTGCCGATTCGCTGGCGGTTTGTCAATCCATGTTCCGGCGCCACCGGGAACTGAGCGACGCCGGCAAGGAAGAAGAAGCCCGGAAATATATCCTCTACGGGGTGCGGCTGGATACCAGCAGCAGCCTGCGGGATGTTTCCGTGCCCCCGCTGGGAGACCCTGCGCTCGATATGGGCGTCAACCCGCGCCTGGTCTTCACCGTGCGGCAAGCGCTGAACAACGCCTGGAAACAATGGGAACTACCGGTTTCGTGGCAGGAACGCGCCAAAAAGTATTGCGAGCAGGTCAAGATTGTCGTAACCGGCGGCTTCAACCCCGAAAAAATCCGCCGCTTCGAAAAACTGCAAGTGCCGGCGGATATTTACGGGGTGGGTTCGTCGCTGTTTGCCAACTGCGGCAGAACGGTCACGGACTTTACCGCCGATGTCGTGCGGGTCAAGGTTCACGGGGAATGGGTCGATATGGCAAAAGTCGGACGCAAACCCGGCAAAAACGCCAATATGGAACGCATCTGGTGAGCAGAAAACACGCAGACGCCCCGCCGGCCGGCTAACTTGGCAAGGCGGTGAAACCCGGTGTATCCGGCAAAACAGAAATGTCCGCTTTTCATACAGAGGAGCGCTCTTTCCGGAAGATGAGCGCCCTTTCTGCGCTCTTCGGCATTACACCCGAAACGGCCGGCGGCGGGTTTACAGGCGATGGCTGCTAAGGGGGAATGACTAATTCGCACTGACCTGACAGGCCGCTTTCAGTAAAATTGCGCTTTTTGGAAAGTTAGGCTATACTTGGGGTACCAAATTTCGGAAATGTAGCATCACGGTGTACACCGCGTTTTCAGGCGAAAGTACCCGCTCGATTTTTCCGACCCACTTCATATCATTCCACCAATCAGGTAAGTGCTAATATGCGTATGAACAAACTCCCCGGTATTTTTCTCAGTTTAATTATCGCAATTGCGGTGCTCGCGGCGATGTTCGCTGCATTGCATTACACACAGACTACTGTGAGCGCGGCCAGTGCATCTTTGTTTGTCACACCAGGCGGGAGCGGAACAGCCTGTTCCCAGGCTGCCCCCTGTACTCTGGGAACCGCCATTACCCAAGCCAGCCCGGGCGACAGCATTTATCTCGCCGGCGGCAAGTATACCGGCAGTCATGGGGCGGTGATTACGCTCACACAATCCATCGCGCTCTACGGCGGCTGGGACGGTACCACCGCATCCCCACCGGTGCGCGACCCGGCGAATCATGTCACCATTCTGGACGGGGAAAGCACCCGGCGGGTGGTTTACATTAATGGCCCGGCGAAAATCCTGCTGGATGGCATCGACATTGTAAACGGGCAGGTGCTCTCGGATACGCTGCCATGGAAGGGTGCCGGTCTCTATGCCAATGACGCGGAATTGACCCTGCGCAGCGTCGATGTTTATAGCAATGTGATTGACGTTTTCGATGCACCCGCATCCTATGCTTACGGCAGCGGTGCGGCGGTGGAGGGCGGCACATTGTTGGTGGAAGATTCTACCTTCCACAACAACAGTAACTGGGCTAAATCGTCTAGTTATGGCGGCGGACTGTCCATTTCCGGCACGCTGACCACCACGATAAACACGAGCCATTTTCTGACTAACGACGCCTGGAACGCAAGCGGCATATACTTTTCCGGGGAAAACAGCACCCCTTACCCGCAAATGACGGTCAATGCTTGTGTTTTCAAACGTAACGGAAAGGGGAGGAACAGAGTCGGATCCGCCTATGGCGGGTATGCCGCTGCCATCGCAATCAGCCGTGCCCACTCGCATCTGACCAACAATGTGTTTCAGGAAAACAGAGCCAGCAACGATAACGGTGTGATCAATTCTTTTCGAGGAAGTTTTACCCTGGAAGGCAATGCCTTCACCGGAAACAGCTCCGGGCGCACAGCCGTGCTGCAATTAGGAGCCATCAACTCTTTTACACTCACCAACAATATCATCGCCGATAACCGGTCCACCCATTATTGGGAAAAAACCGCGGCAATCCGGATTTGGGGGAGCCAGGGGCGGTTCCTGCATAACACCATCGCCCGCAACCTCAACTTTTCCGGGAGCCACCGCGGCGTTTCCTACGGCGTCCTCATGGAATCCGACACGGCATGGTTTACCAACACCATCCTGCTCAGCCACACGATCGGGATCAGCGTAGCATCAAGCGGGCACGCCATTCTGGAGGGGACCCTGTGGGGAAGCGGCCGCTGGGCAAACGGCACGGACTGGGGCGGAACGGGCAGCATCCTGACAGGCACGGTCAATATCTGGGGAGACCCGCACTTCCAGGCACCGGGAAGCGGCAATTTCCACATCGATGCCAATTCCGCAGCTATCAACGCCGGCGTAGATGCAGGCGTTCTTTGGGATATCAACGGAATCCCGCGGCCTGTCGGTGCCGCCCCGGATATCGGTGCGGATGAGTGGCGGCGGGCTGTATACTTGCCCATGGCTCTGCGCACTTTCCCGTAAGCCGGCAGACCTGGTTTCGCCATCGGAGCGACAGCAGCATAACCAAAAACACAGAATGAGTGCTTCTGATGGGCACTCATTCATTTTGTTCTTTTTCCTCATTCAGCCACAGGCACATTCAGCCACAGGCAAGGCAAGGTACAGGCAAGGCAAGGTACAGCAATGGTTTTCGCTTTCCACTTGCGGTTGAAAACCGGAATCCTGTGGAGTATAATGCGTTGCAATAAGTGCAACAACACAGACAAGATATAAAACCGAGTGACAACGATTTCCCAAGGAACGGATGGTCACCTTTCCACAAACCGTTGCCGTTTCCATCGCCAGCACAACTTCAATCAACCGCCAGAAACCCTGGCAGTCTCAAGTATAAACAATCTATATTGGTATGGAGCAAATCATGTCATTTAAATATCCAATCATCTTTCTTGTCATCATTCTGTTTGGGCTGCTACTGAGCGCTGCCGCCGTTCAAGCCGCAGGAAACGCCCCCTATCTCCCGCAGAATACCCCGGAGCCTGCCGATTCTCTTCTGGAAGGAACTCTGCGTGAAGATTTGCACGGCATTCTGGATGCCGGTGCGCTCAACCTGATTCCGGGTGTTGCCGGGAGCGGGCTGGACCTCAACGCCGCAACCCTGTGGACTCAGGATGTCCTTTCCGACAGCGCCCAATCCGGGGATGAATTCTCCAGTGTGATTGTCAGCGGCGATTTCAACGGTGACGGTTTATTCGACGTCGCTATCGGCATTCCTCATGAAGATTGGGAATCCTGGGACGGGCTGGATACCCGCATCGATTCCGGCGCAGTCAACGTGATTTACAACACGCCGCATGGTCTGGATGCCGCCAATCATCAGTTTTGGGATCAGAACAAAACCGGCGTCAGTGCGGTGGAGGCAAACGACGAATTCGGAAGTGCACTTGCCGCGGGTGATTTCAACGGGGATGGCTTCGATGATCTTGCCATCAGCGCCCCCCACGAAAGCCTGGAAAGGGAAGGAAAGGTCATTACCGCAACCGGTGTAGTGGTGGTGCTTTTCGGTACGCCGACAGGGCTTTCTTCCAATCATGCTGTCTTGCTTACCGAGGATGCTTGCGACCTGACTGAAACCGCGCATGACTTTTTCGGGTACGCCATGACTTCCGGTGATTTCAACAACGACCACGTCGATGATCTCGTCGTTGGAATTCCTGGCAACACCGTAAATACCCAAGATGATGCAGGGCGTATTTGTGTGTTTTACAACGATTCCACAGGATTTCATCCCCATTCTTCGCGCAGTACCTGGTTTCGCCAAGGCAGCGCCGAAGCAGGGGACTATTTCGGCAATGTGCTCACCAGCGGCGATTTCAACGGCGACGGGTACGATGATGTCGTCATCGGTGATCCTTATGAAGACGTATTCACCAAAACAGATGCCGGTGCCATTTTCCTGTTATATGGTGCAAGCGACGGGTTGGATTATTCGACGGCTCAGGAATGGTGGCAGGATATCATCAAGGACGAGAGCGGTCATCCAAGAGACCCATCGGAAAACAATGATAAATTCGGGTTCGCCCTGGCTTCCGGTGATTTCAACGGCGATGGCAAAGATGACTTGCTCATCGGCACCCCCAACGAAGCCGATTCGCTTTTCGGCAGCGATTTCGGCGTGGTGCAAATGATGCAGGGTGGCGCACACGGGTTGACGATTATCAACAATGCCATTTGGGATGATGTGCTTGGCGACCTTTTTGGTTATTCGCTAACCACCGGTGATTTCAACGATGACGGGCACACCGATTTTGCCGTCGGCATTCCCGGCTATGCGGTACACACCCTCCAGTATGCCGGTGCGGTCAAGGTTTTTTACAACTCCGGCAACCCGTCCAACATGTTTCCGGTTTCTTCCACCCGCCTCATCACGGATGATGATCTTCCTCACAATACGTCCGAAGCATACGATCGGTTTGGCAACACGCTGGCAGTCCTGCCCAAACCGCGAAAACGCATTTACCTGCCGCTGGTGAACCATTGACGCAGGGATGCGCTGCACCTGCCCTGTTGCCGCCTGCCAACTTTGCAAGGGCGTTGAAATCCGGTTGACGAAAGCTGCGCTTTATGCCATACTTTATACAATCATCGGGGAAAAGAGAATCCCGATGCGATGAACTTGCCATCCTTAAAAACGGAGGTGATGTCTTTATGTGTAAGAACAGTCACGAACACAGCGCTGCGGCATCCCTCCGTGTTTTGCGGTAACGATGCTGCAGCGTGACAGGCAGCCGCCCCAAAGGCGGCTGTTTGTTTTTGTTGCCGTACGGGAAACGCTCATACAGGCAACGGTTTCATCTCATTCGGGCTATGATTACAATTTAGGTGAAATTGGTGACATTTTACACTTCGACAAGCTGAGCAGCCGGGAGTAAAATTGGCTTATCACTATTCATCCCCAAACCAGGAGGCAAGAAATGGCAAGTACGAAAGACAATCTAAACGAAGCATTCAGCGGTGAGAGCCAGGCGTTTCAAAAATACATGGCATTTGCTGCCAAAGCCGAAAGCCAGGGGCTGCCCAACATTGCGCGTTTGTTCCGCACCACGGCACAGGCAGAGCGGATTCACGCCGAAGGGCACCTGAAAGCCATGGAGAAAATCGGTTCGACACTCGAAAACCTGCAAGCCGCCATCGACGGCGAAACCTATGAATTCACCAAAATGTACCCGCCGATGCTCGAACAGGCCAAAAAAGACGGGCACAAGGCAAAGCGGATGTTCAACTATGCCGTGCAGGTGGAAGAAGTGCACGCACGGATTTACAAGATGGCACTGGAAGCGGCTCAACGCGGCGAAGACCTTTCGGAATCCGAGTTCTATCTTTGCCCCTTCTGCGGCTATATCGAAGTCGGCAAACCGTCCGACCCGTGCCCCGTTTGCGGCGCCAAGCCGGAAAAATTCATCCTGGTATAAGACCTGTTTGCATCCTGCTTATCGATAATTCGGATTGCGGGCAAGCGGATTACAACCAAAAACCTGCGGCAGAGACACGCCGCAGGTTTTTCTGTTCCGCACAAGCCGCCGACAAGAAACCCGGCAAAAACAGAACCGGTCAAGCCGAAACAAACGCCCCATTACGGGATGAGAAAAAGGCCGCTGCCACAGCGGCAACAGCCTTTTTCCGTTTCGAATATCGATTGATCTGGGGAATACCGCTTCCCGGGTATCGTAACGATACGGGGATGAAAGTACAATCAATCGATGACCATCGGCAGATAGATTTTATACCCGCCGGCAGCGCCGCCGGCACCGATGCCGCCCCAAAAACCGCTCTGCAAAGCGTAGCTGCCACCGGAGAGGCTGCCGGCATCCGCCTGCCCTGCTGTTCCGGAGACGACGTACCCGCCTCCCGATGCCGTTCCGCCACCGCCATCGACCGTATACCAGGTCAGGCTATAGACACCGCCTGTTTGTGCAGCCACAGCACCGATCATCAGCAAGCCGACGAGCAGCCCGGCAACCACAGCCAGGGTTATCTTTTTTCGTTTCTTCATCTTGATTCTCCTTGGCGCCGGATCAATAAGGCGTGTTGATCGTATATTCGATGACTACACCATAGACACCTACATAAGAGCTACCGCCACTTTCGAACGGCAAGTCAGCTGACAGGTAATAGTTGTATTTTGTATTATCGATTGTGCCATTGTTGATGCTTGAATCAGCTGTATTGCCGTTGCCGCTGTCTCCGTTTGTCGTAATGCTTGCCACTTCAATCGGTAACATACTGCCCAGCGCCGCCCTGCGCAAGGTAATCGTGCCGTTGCCGCCCGAATAATCATCGCGCCAGTAGACCGTCATCTTGGTAACCACGGCGCCATGCGGCAGCTGCACGGGGGCATTCAGATAGGTGTTCGGGGAAGTATCCAGAACCCGGACAATCGAACCGGCATTGTAGACCTTGTCGCTGTAATTGTACTGGGGGCTGAATGCAGCGGCTGAGATGGAAAGGTAACTGGTGATCGGCTTCCAGGTAAGCTTTCCGTTGATGTGGGCATTCCCTTCGGAATATACCCCGTAACCGGAAGGCGAATTGCTCTTGCCAAAGACACCCCAAACCGTGCCGGAGGTTGCAGTCGATTCTCCGTAGACACCGTTTTTGGGTGCCACGCCGCCTACACCGGTTCCCGAGGAACTGCTGCTTTTGCCATAAACACCGTAGGATGTCGGGCTGCCGGTGTTGGAAGCGAACCCATAAACACCGTAGGGGGTTCCGTTGCCGGCGGTGTTTCGCCCGTAAACCGCATAACCGCCGCTGCTGGCTGTACTCCAACCCGAAACACCGGCTGCATTATCGGCTTTTGCCTCACCATAAATTGCTGCACCTGTTCCGGTTGTCGCATTGTTGATTGCGCCAAGAATGCGCCCGCTGGTGTCACTGCCCGATACCGTTGCGCCCGGTTTCAGGTTGCTGGCATAGGGAGCGGGATTGAGTTTCACCCGGCCGGCTAGCGTGGTGTAACTGCTATCCGAACCGCATTTGACTGCAATTTGCAGGTAACGGTCATCGCCGGGGAAGACGTTTGCCCCGAAATCCAGCACTGTCGTGAACAAGCCGTTGCTGACAGTCACGCTATTTTTGGTGATTGTGCTGCCCACCTGGGAACCGGCGGCGGCTGCGTCATACAGGCTGAACTGAAAACTGCACGTTCCCGAGACACCGCTGCCACTCTTGTCGAGGCGCCCCTGATAGGTGAATGCGGTGCTGGCGACAGCTTCCGGCGCATCTGCCCCGGGGGCATCTCCGGCTGCCTGCACCCACGCCGTTCCCATTACCAACAGAAAAGCCAGCATTCCTATGGCTGCGAAAACAACGATTGGTTTTCTTTCCTTGAAAAATTGCATCATACACACTCCTTTAAACGAATAAAAATTGGTTGAACCCCTGCATCCGGCATGCTGCCACACCGTAATGCAGAGCAACTTCCTGTGCTGCGACAATGCCGGCAAACGAATGCCCGCATGTTTTGCCAGTTCAATTTCAGGCATCCTCCTCTTCCGCTTCATGGCGGGAAGCCAGCTGATTAAGTTCTTTCTCCAGAAACGAAGCCATTGATCCCAGGCTGACGAAGCCAAACCGCTCTCCTGTATCCGGGTTTTGAAGGCTGTAACGCCACACGTCACCCTGCCCATGCAGGGACGTTTCTTTCCAGCATTTGAGCCAGTAGGAATATACGATTACAGAATTGCAAGAATTGGTCATGAATTTCACCTGAGCATCTGTAACAGCCAAGGACTATGGTATAGTAAACAAAGTTAACAACGCATCTACTATCCGTGACGGTTTACATTGCAGTTTTATACAACAACCCCGTGAACAAATCGTGAAATGAAAAAGTATTCCCCTTTGTATCTCCATCTATTTGGTGCCCCGCAGGTGTTTCTGGGAGGAACTCTCGTAGAAACTTTTTCCACTAACAAGATTCGGGGCTTGTTCATCTATTTGGCCACGACACGGCAGGCGTATACGCGCGACAACCTTTCGGGTTTGCTGTGGGGTGAAATGCCCAACAAGGAAGCCAGAGTCAATCTGCGTAAGGCGCTTTCCATTTTGAACAAGCTTTTCCCTGAGGCACTGGTCATCGACCGCAACCAGGTTCGCTTCAATCCGGAGTACCCCTGCACGCTGGATATAAACGAATTCAATGAACATATCGAACGGGCACAGGAAGACGACCCTCACCGGAAGGAGCATCTTCAACAGGCGGTCGATCTTTATCAGGGTGAATTTCTTGCCGGGTTCTATCTGCCGGATACCCCGGTATTCAGCCAGTGGGTGTTCGGCTTGCGGGAACATCTGGGGCAGAAAGCCTTGCAAAGCATGGCTGCACTGGCGCAGGTGTATAGCGATGAGCGGGCATTTCCGCCGGCTGTCGAACTTTTCCAGCGCATGCTGGGCATCGACCCCTGGTGCGAAAATACGCACCGCAATTTGATGCTCGCCTATGCCCGGATGGGCAATTACAACGCCGCACTGGCGCAATACCACACCTGCCGCAAAATTCTCTCCAAAGAACTGGATGTGCTGCCTTCCATCGAAACGCACAAGCTTTATGAGCGGATCAAATCCAGGCGGGATTCTTCCGGCGGCAATCTTCCCCGGCAAGCCACGCCTTTTGTGGGACGGGAAGAGGAAATCGAAACCGTGGTTTCGCTGCTCTCCAGCGCCGCCTGCCGCCTGCTGACCATCACCGGAATTGGGGGGGCGGGGAAAACACGGCTGGCGATTGAGGCTGCCAAACAACTGCAACAGTTCTTTCTGGACGGGGTTTTCTTCGTCTCTACCGCTTCGGTGCACGAGGAACAGGCGTTGATTAGTGTGATTGGCAGCGCCACAGGCTCCCCGTTTGGCAAGCAAAACAGCCTGCTGAAACAGTTGGTTCAGCAGCTGGAACAGCGCGAAGTGCTGCTGGTGATCGACAATTTCGAGCACCTGACGGCGAATGCGCCCATCCTGGAACACATTCTGGAAAGTTGTCCGGGGGTCAAGTTTCTGGTTACTTCCCGCGAGCCGCTGCTTTCCGCGTGGGAACAGGTTTTTCTGCTCGGCGGGCTGCCCGTGGACGGCCAGCCTTCCGGCAAGAAAGTTGATTCCGCATCGGTACAATTATTCGTTCAGACTGCGCGGCGCATCCGGCATGATTTCGAACTGAGCGCCGAGGATGCGCCTGTTGTGCGTGAAATTTGCCGTCATCTGGACGGTATTCCGCTGGGGATCGAGCTTGCCGCCCCCTGGGTCGTCTCGCTGACCTGCCGCCAAATTCTGGAAAACATCCGCAAGACGACAACTTTTCTGGAACGCCCGGAGAAGGCGGATGCGGCGAATCAATCGGCAGAAAGCCTGCAATCCGTTCTGGAATATACCTGGCAGCAGCTTCCTTCCGGGACGCAGCGCTGTTTCACACGCATGTCCGTCTTCAATGATTCCTTTTCCCTCGAGGCTGCCCGGGCGGTCGCCGGTGCTTCCGAACATGTTTTGACACATTTGCTTTCGCGGGGGCTGCTTTCACGGGTTACCCGGGAAGACAGCGCACACTATGCGATGCATTCCCTGTGGCAGCAGTTCACCGCCAGGAAACTGGCTGCCCTGCCGGAAGAAGCCGGCGAGGCTGAGCATGCGCATTTTCGCTACTATTTCGATTTGCTGAAAACCACCGTCCGCCCGCTTTCATTGACACAGGCCGGGCAGGCGGCGTTCCCCGATGAACCGGCGTTCAACAATATGCGCAAAGGGTGGGAATACGCCATCCGAGATGCGGACTATGCGGCGTTCGAGGCGTATACGCGTGCGCTCGCCCGTCTTCTGGAAGCCCGGAATCGTTATGAAGAATTGCGCACGATGCTGAAAAGAGCGCTCGAACGGGCAAAGCCGCACCATTCGAAAAGATTGCAGGCGCACTGGCTGCGCCTGATTGGCGAATCGCTCTTCCGCTCCGGGAAGCTTTCAGAAAGCCTGGATTATCACCGGCAGGCGCTGCGCACGCTCGGGCTGCCCATGCCTGCAACGCTTTTCAGCCGGTCGCTGGCGCTTGCCGGGGAAGTCATCCGGCAGATTTTTCACCGCATGGTCAAACCGCGCATGACCCCGCACAACACCCCGGAAGCCGGCACCCTGCTGGAAGGTGCGCGCACGCTGGAACGGCTCGGGCAAATTTTGTTTTTCAAGAACGAAGCAACGGTTACCCTGCTGTATACTTCCGTGCGGGGGATGAATCTGGCGGAAAAGGTCGCTCCTTCCGCCACCTTATCCCGCCTTTACGGGAACATGATTTTGGGGAGCGGGATGGCAACTGCGCACCGGTTGGCAAGGTATTACCGGAAACTGGCACTGGATGTTGCTCAACACATCGAAGATCCCGCGGCGCTTTCGTGGGTGCTGGAGCTGAGCAGCCTGTATCATTGCGGCATCCGGCAGTGGGATGATGCGGCAAAGGAAGCCCGGCAGGCAATCCGGCTTGCCCAATCGCTGGGGGACAGCCGGCGGGTGGATGAGTGCCAGGTGATGCTGGCGCATATCGACTGCCAGCAGGGGCGTTTTCGCCAAAGCGCCGAGCGCTGGCTGGATATCTACCTTTCGGCTTACAAGCGCGGGGATGTGCAAGCCCAGCGCTGGGGGCTGAGCGGGCAGGCTGAGAATTTTCTGCCGCTGGGCAGAACGGACGAGGCGATTTCTTATACCAAAACCGCCCTCGAGATGCCTCTGGAAGTCACCGATACCGGCACCGATGTGAGCTGTTACGGGCTGCTGGCGCGGGCTTATATGATGCAGGGCAAAACGGAAGAGGCGCTGCGTGCTGCCAATGCCGGCCTGGATTTGATTAGCAGCACTTCGATTACCGCATTTTCCTCGCTGGAAGGGTATATCTCGCTGGCTTTCGTCTTCCTGCGTTTGTGGGAAGCCGACCCGGAGAATGCGCTGTTTGCCCGGTCGGCGAAGAAAGCCGAAGCCATTTTGTGGAAGTTCAGCCGCATTTTCACGATTGCCGAACCGCAGGCGCTTTTGCACCGGGGGATGCTTGCCTGGATGCGTTCGCAGCCGGAAAAAGCCCGGCATTTCTGGCAATCGGGGCTTGTGCTGGCGAGCAAGGCAAAAATGCCCTACCAGGAAGCGTTGATTTGCGCCGAATTGGTGCACCGGCTGCCGGCGGAAGACCCGTTGAGCGCATCTTCACGGGGACGAATCGGGGAGATTTGCAGCGTGCTGAACATCCCCAAACCACCACTCAGCCCGAAAAACCAAAGCCGCCCCTGACAAGCGGTGTGCGCACTGCCATGCCCCGGCCGGTGCGGGGATGACGAACGCACCGCGCTTGATTTCCGCACCCCAATCTGCTACAATGAATGCAGCAAGATCAGCAAAAACAGCAGGGAACCAGGCACTTTAACAACCGGTGTGTGCCCAGGCGGCAGCCGTACACAGAAAGATTAAAGGAAGATTAAAATTCCAGCGTACCCCCCTGCCAAAAACGGCGGAAAAGGGCTGTTTTCAAGGGGGGGGTACGCTAAGCGTGCAGAGTTGGGGAAACGCCCCTGTACAGGTTCGCACCGGACAGCCGGGAGTGTGTCTAACGGGCGAAAGGTGCACAAATTTTTGCCGGGGGGTGGGGGAAAATGTGGTAAAATAAAAAGCAGTCAAAATCATCTAAAGCCCGCAAGGGCATTGAAACGCTAATTGTTGCTGTTGATTACAGCGGGCAATATATAATTGGTCAAAATCATCTAAAGCCCGCAAGGGCATTGAAACCCGTCCCTAGCGGGCGGGTGATTTGGTAATCGACCAAGTACTGTCAAAATCATCTAAAGCCCGCAAGGGCATTGAAACGCCATTGAGCGGGT
>CAYWFK010000065.1:0-468 GCA_964457375.1 uncultured Anaerolineales bacterium | reverse complement strand
AGCCCGCAAGGGCATTGAAACATATCTCTACCCAGCGCGGGTTGTATCTGTCAATTGTCGGTCAAAATCATCTAAAGCCCGCAAGGGCATTGAAACCGAACTCAGCGATGAGCTCTTGCGGTTTATCGATTACGTCAAAATCATCTAAAGCCCGCAAGGGCATTGAAACGTACCCGCCTGCCGCATCCCCACAGATTGCCGGCACTGTGTCAAAATCATCTAAAGCCCGCAAGGGCATTGAAACGTCAGCGGCATTACTGCCGCCAACTTAGAATTTGGTTTTGTCAAAATCATCTAAAGCCCGCAAGGGCATTGAAACCCTTCGCCAAAAAAGCTACCAAATCCACATCCAACTTGCTCGGTCAAAATCATCTAAAGCCCGCAAGGGCATTGAAACCCTCAAAGCCGGCTGACGTGACATCCCTGACGTCGAGATTGTCAAAATCATCTAAAGCCCGCAAGGGCATT
>CAYWFK010000064.1:0-16311 GCA_964457375.1 uncultured Anaerolineales bacterium | reverse complement strand
GATAGCGATGTCTTTTATGATGGCCGATAATGGATTCTTCACGCGACCAAATGATTTTTACCGGACGGTCTATTCCCCTCTGATGCAATTTCCACGCAGCCAGCGCCAGCACAATTTGCACGGACATATCTTCCCTGCCGCCAAAAGCACCGCCAATAGCCGGATAAATTACGCGTATCTTTTCTTCCGGCAAGTCCAATGCGTGAGCAATCTGCTCCCTGTCCTCATGAGTCCATTGTCCCCCGACAACTACGGTAACCCGCCCGTCGTCATCGATATAAGATACACCGGCTTCCGGCTGTAAAAACAAATGCTCCTGAACCGGGGAATAATACTCGCTTTCGACAACAACATCTGCTTGCTTGAATGCAGTTTCCGTATCCCCTTTCCGGATACGGTAATGACAAAACGTGTTCGAGTCCATATCCGGATGCAGCTTTGGAGAATCTTCCTGCATCGCCTTTACCGGATCAGTGACCACAGGCAAATCTTCGTAATCGACGGCAATCAACTCGCGTGCCTTTTCCGCAATGGCTTCAGACTCAGCCAGAATCAAGGCGACTTGATCACCGACAAAACGCACGCGGTCAGCAAACAGTTTATCAGAGCCGGGCCCACACAATACTGGCTGATCAGGCATGATCAACCCATATTCATTCACAGGCACATCTTTCGCAGTGAAAATCGCAATCACCCCGTCAACCTGCTCGGCTTTGGCCGTATCGATGTTCCTGACAATCGCATGCGGCCTGCCTGCGAATAATATTTTCATGTAAACCTGGTTTTGGAAATTCAGATCACCCGGATAAACAGCTTTACCGGTAACTTTATCGACTGCATCGACACGTTGAATAGGTTTTCCGACGATCTTCATTCAATCCTTCCTTGTTGTATTGGTTAACTTTGTGTCCTGCTTCTTTCCAGATTGAATATCCTCCGCAAAATGGCAATCGCCGTTCCATACGTCGGATCCATCCCGTAATATGACATATTCCCTACGCCGAGATTCTTGCCCTTGCTCAACGGAGTATCGGACGCATAATGCAACACACCTAAATCAAACGGCAAATTGTACAAATTCACAATTTCATTGACAGGGTGCCGCTTCGGGCGCACCATTTCATATACCGCAGAAAGATAAGGACCGGCTTCCATTTCTATATCCGTATATCCTTCACGATAAAAGACTTCCATATACGTGGCATTTTGCAAAAATGTCCCCCGTACAGTGACGGCTTTTTGGTTATCCAGCACCGATGAATACGCCAGATACGGCATGACATCATTCGCTGCAAAAGCATTATTAATCAGATACGTATTCTTCGATTGTTCGTCATGGACAACGTTCGGAATCATCACATCCCCGACAACACCGTTCAATGTCGCCGCTTTTCCCATTGTATAGACCCCCAACACATCACCGACATGATCGGAAACTTCGCTCAGGATGTTATAAGCAGCCAGTCCAAGGGGATAATCGATGTTCAAAATCAATGCATCGCTTTTCGCCAGGAAATGCGCATCGCCTTCACATAAGCGAGGGTCAATCTTATCCGGATTAATTCGCGAAAAATCGATGATTTGGGCATCGACATCGAAAAAGTGCCTGCTGTTGATGCGCACGATTCCGCTATCCCGCTCATATTCATCACGCAAAGCTTTGATTTCCTCACCTGCTTCGGATTGTAAACTTTTCTTCAGGAGATAATATAAAAAGTTCTCTTTACTCGATGGCACATTTCTCACCTCAATGGCATGCCACTCATCAATTAGCTTGTCGTCATTCAGTGACGGCATCATTGCGAGCAGACGATCCTGAATAGACAAGGCAAAACCGGAAAGTAGATTGACAATGCTATGCGTATTGCTCGAAACAAAATAAACTGGCCTTTTTCGCAAAGACGGCGTACTGCTTTCGACGTTATTCCACCAAATGTGCGTCGCTTTTCTGTACTCGCTCAACGATCCGCTCAACAAACGCACCTTCAAACGCAATTCGCGATTCCTGATTGCGAGAAGATTTTCGCTGAACTTCGTCTTCCAAATTGCGTTCAAACGCTGCAAGTCATCCAACGACATCAACAAAAATCCTGCAAGTTCTTCCAATCCGGATTTGCTATCGACAACTTTTTCCAGATCGAAGGTTTCAGGTAAATCCGCCAACAATCGATGCAATTTGTTCCACTCGATTTGGTATGCCGTGAGCATTGGCACAACATCATCGATATCCGAACGGCTGGCAATGACACAAGCCAATTCATCATCCCCGTTGTAAAAACATCTGCGCCGCCGTGCAATTGCAGACACGGGTCTCCAGCTTTCCACATCACGGACACCCGCCTTCCTGAATACATCTTCACTCTGGCCAAGTATCACAAGCCTTGCATGCTTGATACAGTCAGGCAAACGCAGCAAGCTGTAAATAAAAGCGGACATATCCGGAGCGACATTTCTGACCCCTTTATGTAAAAGTGAATTCATCCCTGAATGGACTTCTTCCAGCGTCCGGATTTGGACTTCCGATGTGGATCGCAGCAAGGAATAATAGGTTCTTAAATATAACTCGACTTCTTCAGACGCGGTATAAGGTACGGTTCTTTCCATAGTATTCTAATTATAATCGTAATCTTTCGTTTTTCCAGCACCAGTAGTATCAGGGCTTGCACGTCCTCCGGTTCTGCGTAAAGTCGTTTGTAATCTTTTTACACTTATGATAGACTTCGGATTAGAAAACAAAATCACGAAAATACAGGGTTCGCATGAAAAAAAACATATCTATTTCCGATTCCAGTATACTGCCCGTAACCATGAAACATAATTTTTGGACATGGTCGGCACAGGCAAAAGTAACTCCTATCCCCGTCGTCAAAGCGGATGGAGTCTATTTTTGGGACGCTGACGGCAAGCGTTATCTTGATTTCAATTCCATGGTTATGTGCTCGAACATCGGGCACAACAACCGGCACGTAATCGATGCTATTTGCAATCAAGCCAACACACTGGCATTCGCCGGTCCTAAAATGGCAACAGCGCCCAGAGCGATTTTAGGGGAAAAGTTGGCAGAGATTACACCGGGAAACCTAAATCATTTTCTTTATACGCTGGGGGGCGCTGATGCGAACGAAAATGCAATAAAATTCGCCAGAGCCTTTACCGGCAAACATAAAATCCTTGCCCGTTACCGCTCCTATCACGGCGCAACGCACGGGGCAATCGCCCTGACCGGTGACCCTCGCAGACACGCCTGGGAACCACTGGTTATGCCCGGGGTCGTTCACTTTCTCGATCCGTACCGCTACCGTTCGACCTTTCATCGCACCACTCCCGATATTCCGGAAACGGAATTCACCCGCGATTATCTCAACCACTTGGAAGAAATCATCCATTATGAAGGGGATGATATCGCAGCCATTATTCTCGAACCCGTAACAGGCACGAACGGAATCATCGTACCGCCCCAGGGGTATATTCAGGGCGTCCGTGAAATATGCGACAAACACCGGATTCTATTGATTGCAGATGAAGTCATGACCGGTTTTGGACGAACCGGCGAATGGTTCGCAATGAATAATTGGGGCGTAACACCGGATATCATCACGATGGCAAAAGGTTTGACATCCGGGTATGCACCATTAGGTGCCGTCGCCATCAAAGACGAGATTGCTGCATATTTCGATGAAAAACCTTTTATCGGCGGCCTGACTTATAACGGGCACCCCATCTCGCTTGCAGCAGCTATCGCGAACATCGAAGTGCTTAAAGAACAGGCACTGATTCCACGTGCGAAAGCTATGGGAGCAATTATGCGCAAACACATGATGAAGCTCGCCAAAGACCATCCGTCCGTAGGTGATATCAGGTCTATCGGTTTGTTCGGGGCGGTGGAACTTGTCAGGAATCGGGAAACCCGGGAGCCTTTCGCCCCGTTCAACGGGCACAGCCAAGAAATGGAATTACTCCAGAAATTCCTGCTCGACCATGGTGTTTTCCTCTACAACCATTGGAACATTCTGCTCCTCATTCCCCCGTTAATTATCTCCGAGGCACAGATGGAAGAAGGTTTTGCCATTATCGATGACGCTTTGAAAATTACGGACTCGGCAATGCACCCATAATATTCTCGGGCATTGCCCGGGGTTATCTCTCACAAAATACGTCCCGAACCGTCCAAACAGGCAAAAGAGGTTCATCCTGCCCAAATCACTCTTTTGCCTGTTCATTTTGTTTCACAAGATTACCGAATTTTTACCTTGTGACCCTGAATCCGTTTATGCATCGATTACATTACAATTTGCCGCTTGCGTCCAACCCAGGCCAAAACCAGTAAAGCAAGCGTAACAACAAGATAGATGAATGATGTTCGCAGCGCCGGAAGTTCAGAAACACTCCCCATAAAATCAAGGAACGGGGCATGATTCATCGGGCCAATATACCAAAGCAGGATGAAAACAACCTCGAAAAGTTTTCTTCCGCCACTCCACACGCCAAGCGCCAGGGCCAACGCGGGGATGAAAGCCGCTCCCACAAGCAAGGCTACCAGGGCAAACCACTGTCCTTCCACCAGCAAGCGTGCACTCACTCCGCTGCTCGCAACCAAGCTCACCAGCACGCCCGCGACCCACAGCGCCGAAAGTTGTCTGCTCAATGGGCTGGGTGCTGAAAAAACAATCTGGTTCGTATGGTTTCGTACTTCGCGGCTTCCCATGGCAGACCATATCATCAAAGGCCAAATCCAAACAATCGGGAGGATGTTTTGCCGCGCAATTTTCGTTGGTGAAAACAAACTTACAAGGATCATTGCCAAAGCAGCAAGATACCACCACCACGGCAATCCTTTCAGCATGAGCACGAATTCAGCCAAGACCGTTTTCACCCAGGCCCTTACACAATTCGTTTCTACTCCCGTCATCCGGGTCAACACCACCGGAGCAGATTTATCCGGTTGAACTTCTGCTGGACCCATCTTCGACACACTCTTCTGTATCGGTTTTCGCAAGGATAAACTTTCACGGGAAGGATCAAATCGCTTGAACAAAACAGACGCCAGTGAAGCCAACCCTAACGCAACGATAAACCAGGATAATCGCCACAATACCATTTTCGTTTTCCATGCCACGCCTTCCCAAACAAAAGTGCGCACAGGCTCGTCGACCTCAGTGAAGCCAATCGAAAATCCCTGATGATAATCAGGGTAGTACTCATGGGCAGAACGCATCATACCGGATGTAATCACGGTAACACCATACGGATCACTGACCGGTTCCATGAAGCCGCCAAAAGTACTGCCTGCAACAGAAATCGTCAAAGTACTCACCCACAAGAAGAAAAACAAGACATTACCAAAACCGCCTCTCAACCATGAAACCGTTTCGAACACAACAGCCATTGCTCCGATAAGTGCCATTACCGGCATCGTGATCAGCAATAGCGGCACAATGAATGCCAACAAATCTATTTGCATGCTTTCTCCGCGTATCAGTTGCATGCCAATCGCAGCAATGGTAACGACGAAAACCATTACACCGAGAAAAACGAAATTGCTAATGGCCTTTCCCAAAACATACAACCATTTGCTGTTTGGCGTGGCAGCAATAATCTGTCCAACTCCTGTTTCCCTGTCCCGCCGGATAGCATTTTTAACAAGATAAAACCCGGGTAACGACAACAAGACAGAAGACATAATCGCAACGATACTACCAACCCATGCAGAGTTATAGATACCCCTGTAATGACCCAGACCGAATGTCAGATAGCCCGAATCCAGCGGGGGCAAATATAAATAAACAAAATAGATTGTCAATCCCAGCGTAATCAAAAAACTATATCGTCTTGATCGCTCCAGAAAATCAGCTTTGATAATTTGGTAAAGAATTCGCCACGGGATCATATTTACATTCCCCCGTCATCATCGTTAACGTAATAAAGGTAAGCATCTTCCAACCGCGGCGACACAAGCTCCGCCCCTGTACCGGGCATACCGTCGGAAAGTACACGCACCAAAACACCGTCACGTCGTCTCAGATTGCCAATGATGCGGTATTTTTCTTTCAAATCCGCAATAGCTGCTTCGGGGACAAGCCACTCCCACACTTTGCCATCCACAGCCCTGAGCAGGGCTTCCGGGTCTGCGTGAACACGTAACTTACCTTTTTTAATCAAAGCGATTTTCGTTGCAATCGCTTCCACATCAGAGACAATATGTGTCGAAAGGATGACAATTCTATCGCTGCTCAGCTCAGATAACAAACTGCGAAACCGAATCCTTTCTTCCGGATCAAGCCCGGCGGTTGGTTCATCCACAATTAGCAGCTTTGGGTCATTCAAAAGCGCTTGTGCAATTCCAACACGCTGCCGCATTCCGCCGGAAAAACTGCCTAATGGCTGTTTTCTCACATCGAACAAATTCAGTAATCGTAACAATTCATCAATTCGTTGGCGGCCAAGACGTCCGTCAAGCCCCTTGATTGCCGCAATATACTCCAGAAATTCAATGACATTAAGATTTGGATACACCCCAAAGTATTGAGGCAAATAACCGAGTGTTGTCCGGTACGGATTTGGATTTTTGAAAATATCATTTCCGTTCCAGATAACCTTGCCATTGGTTGGCTTGGTAATTGTTGCCAAAATCCTCATCAACGTGGATTTGCCGGCGCCGTTAGGTCCAAGCAAACCCAACACACCCGGTGTCAAATCCAGACTGAAATTCCGCAGTCCCCATAAATTACCTCTATACCGCTTACTGACATCGTTGATTGATAGATTCATCATGTATCGCTACCTTCCCATCTGTAAATTTGTCCGAACAATTTGACAATATATACGATATTTTTTTCTGTTTGTTTCAGGATTTAATTAATCAATACAAGGCATTAAACAAAAACAACACATAATCCCTGATTCCCCCCAGTTATTGCGCTGTGGCTGCCGGAACGCATCTCTGAAAATGTTCAGTTTCGAATACTTTCGGAAAACCCGAAATCGGTTGCCTGCAACCACATACCATTCATAGAAAATTTAATCGCGTGGTATATGCCTGCGGGATTAGTTCTCTTGTTCCCCTTACCATTTAACACAAAACCCGCAATCCCGATAATCGCCAAGTTGCTCCGGTCAATCAAATAATGCCGTTCAGGGCATCCAGTGCTCTCGCATAAGAAGACTTGATTTGTTCCAGCAGCTTTCCGGCGTCATCCAGTTTACCGTTTTTTGCCGCTTCTTCCAGCGCTGCGCAATCACCAGCCAGTTCCACCAAACCAAGATTTGCACTACTGCCTTTCAAGGTATGAGCAAGCCTTCTTGATGTATCCGTATCCCGTTTTTCGATAGATTCCTTCATCCCTTTGATGAGACCGGGGGCTTCACCCGTATAAGTTTGCAATAAATCCAGCACAATTTCTTTTGCATCGTCACCCAAAACCAACACCAACTGGTCAATGACACTCTTGTCGAACACGACCTTTTCACTCATCGATTATCTCCCGAATTCTGATACTCATCCAAATAACCAGCGCTTCCTGCTAACTAGCGCTTCCTGCTTCTGACCTTTTTGGCTGGCGGAGCATCCATCGGCCCGTATTTCGGGGGACCGACAATGCGGTATAAAAACGCATACAAAGTAGAAAGCAAAGCAAAGCCTACTACAATAAATATCACCATGGCAAACAAATTTGCAAACAAATACGGGTACTGAGGCGGCCCGGTCAATTGCCATGGTAATACGAACCAATTGTTCTCTCTGTTTGCTTCAACCAACAAAGCACCTGCCGCGTAGGAAATCACAGGGAGAAGAATCAATAATATGCAACCAATCCCCCGCCATACCGGATGGATTCTCCATTTGGTCGTGCTCATTTCCCGTAAGTCGTACTTCTGATATTTACCCATTCGACTGCTCCTGTGCCGCTTTTTCGATTGCGTTGACAATCTTGTAATAACCGGTACATCTGCAAATATTTCCGGTGATTGCCTGCTTGATTTCGTCCCGTGAGGGTTGTTTTACTTCCGTCAGGAGCATTTCAGCCGACATGACAAACCCCGGAATGCAATAACCACACTGAACAGCACCTTCATGAACGAAAGCATCTTGAACATGACTTAACCGTTTGTCATCACCAATACCTTCGATTGTAACGATTTCTGCATGATGAGCCCGTGGTGCAGGAACCAGACAACTCATCACAGCCATGCCGTCAAGGAAAACTGTACAGGCACCACACTCCCCTTCATCACACCCTTCTTTTGTACCCGGCAATCCGGCATCCTCGCGTAACAAACGAAGCAATGTTTTATCCTGACATCCTTCGAAGCGATAAGTTTGCCCGTTGATTTTCGTTTCGATGACTTCATTTTCATCGTGAACAGATGCTTCTCCCAAAACCGGCACCTTGCCTTTTTCCTTGTCCTTCCACAGCAACACCGGGTTTCCGGGCAAGGCGTCAGTCTCTTTGCCGTCGCGTATCATCCGCAAGCCGCGGCTAACCAAAACACGAACCATTTCGCGTCGATACTCTGCTGAACCGCGCACATCGCTGATTGGTTTTGCGTTTTCCATTGCCAGTCTGGCAGCATCCATGATTGTCTCTTCAGTCAAATATTGACCTGCCAGCATTTTTTCCGCATCACATGCATGGATAATCGTTGGAGCTACTGCCCCCAGGGTAATGGAAGCTTTCTTCACCAACATCTTTTCCCCGCTATCTTCCACGTCCAGCACCAACGCCGCATTGACAACAGAAATTGCCTGAGACCGGCGCAGCCCCAATTTCATAAAAACACCATGCTGCGTGTTTTTCATTGCAGGGAATTTGATTTCCACCAGCATTTCATCAGGGTTCATGACTGTTTTTCGAACCCCTTTGTAAAAATCCTTCAAAGGAATATTGCGCTCCCCATGTAAAGAACGTAAAACCACAATGGCATCCAAAGCCATCAAGGGAGTTATCGTATCGTTTGCCGGCGATCCTGTGATGATGTTCCCGGCAATTGTTCCGCGGTTGCGAATTTGCGGTGCGCCAACCTGCCAGGATGCCAAAGCAAGCGGGTAGCCGCGTTCGCGCACAAGTTTCGATACAACGCATTGGTTATGAGTAATCATTGCACCGATGTGTATCCAGTCATCTTCATCAATGATCACTTTCGCCAACTCATCGATTCTCGAAACGTCAATCAGAAGCTCGATATCTTTTCTTGCTCCTTTTCTAAACTCCAAAACCAAATCCGTTCCACCGGCAATGACCCTTGCCTTCTCTCCGTAAACCGCCAGTTTTTTCAGAACTTCATCGACATTTGTCGCATTGATATATTTTTGCCACATCTCAATTCTCCGTATTGTCAGATTGCCGGTTTTCTTCTCCCCTGATTTTACCCGCATCCAGTTTCCTGGTCATGATGATTTCAGCCATGATACTCACAGCGATTTCCTCCGGAGTCTCAGCGCCCAATTCCAACCCGATGGGTGTTTTAACTTTCGACAGAGCTTCTTCCTTGATGCCCTGCGCAAGAATTTTCTTCTTTGTCATCAGCCATCTGCGCTTGGATCCAATCACACCCAGATAAGCAACATCCTTATCCAGCAAAGCCGGCAATCCGGCCACATCCACGTCTACACCGCTAGTCACCATGACTATATACGTCCACGGTGTAATCTCGCACACTTCCGGCAATTTCGCCATAGGAACAGGATAGTAAGCATCAGCCCCCGGAACTTGCTGTTCGTTACATAAACCCGCCCGCTCATCCGAGACGACTACACGAAAGCCAAGCCATTTTCCTAAATGGGCAACTGCTTTTCCGACATGCCCTGCTCCAATAATAAGCAAAATCGGTTTCGGTGAATACGGTTCGATATACACGTCCAGATTTCCTCCACAAACCCCCGGGTCTCCTCGCTCAGGATCTACCATCGAATAATTCAGAAACCTTGTGCGTCCATCCCTGATGGATTGCATGGCTTCGTTGATTACGCGGTTTTCCAATTCACCGCCCCCCACCGTACCAAGAAAAGCTTTTTCCCCGTATACGAGCATTTTGCTTCCGACTCGTCTGGGAGTTGACCCCTGGCTCCTGACAATCGTACACAAAGCCCCGGCTTTTCCTTCTCTGATTAATTCAGTAAGTTTTACAAAGATTTCATCGTCATTCATTTTTCATGCCTATGGAGTACCGACGGTCAACTTTCCAATAACCCGAGCAACACAGGTAATAACTGCTTTTTTCTTGAAACCACGCCTTTTGCAACGCGCAAACCATACTCGCGTTTTGGATATGGCATATCGTTTAATATCGGCGGATATGGTTTGGTGATGATTAATTCGGACGCTCCCCTGACAACATCCGTTACCATGAGCATTGCAAAATCAAGTGCTTTCGTGTTTCTCATATCAATCAACGCCTTCTCCAGTTCATTCAAATGTTCTTTCAACTGGAGCAAATCCGTTACTTCGACCTGGGCAATGGCGAATTTGTATTCGCCGGCTTCATAAATTTTCATATCTGAGCTTACGATGTCATTCGGATTCCGGGTCGCCAAACCAGCGCCGGAACGAAGCACATCATTCCCATACGATTCCAGTGTTTCCCCTTTCAAGGGACTATCCCACGAGAAAGCCCATCGGCTCAATCGTTCGGCAGCCAACTTGTCCCGCTGTGTCGTCGTCGGAGATGCAAGTATGAGCGTATCGGACAAAAGGCCGGCGAGCAACAAACCGGCAATTTCCGGCGGCGCACTCAAACCCGCTTCCTCAATTCTTTCGGAAACAAGTGTACTCGTACTCCCCACAATATCAACGGTGAAACGTATGGGCAACCTTGTCGAATGATTTCCCAACCGGTGATGATCCAAAATCTCCAAAAGTTCCGCTTCTTCGATGGAACCCAGTGACTGTTCCACTTCATTGTGATCGACTAAAACAAGATGTAAGCGTGGAGGGTTCAACAAGTCCCTTTGCCGGCAAACGCCCTTGTATTTACCAAGCTCATCAACGACAAGGAAAAAGTTCCGCTCTTCGCGCAGAATTCTGTTCAAGGCATCGCGAATACGCGTATTCATTTGGAAAGCAGGCACAACCGTATCTGCCGCTTCATGACACGGCAGGTCCAGCAATTCGGAAATGCGCATTTCCTGCCGTTTTGGATGTGGCCCGACCAAATCACTCAACAAAGAGAACAGGGTCAACCCGGTAATCAAACCATAGGGAGTACCATCATCGTTGACAATTGGAGCAACCCCACCGGTCCGGCTTGCAATCGCCCAGGCTTCCCGTAAAGGCTGTGCCGGTGATGAAATATCTATCCTTCTGGTCACCGACTCGAAACGCGGAGAGGCATCTGTCAACAGCAAAGGAGCGTCCATCTTCAATCGCTTCAACACCCAGGTTGTTTGTGGATTTAAAGCTCCCGCACGAGCAGCTACGACATCACTGCCATCACGCTCCTTGAGCAGCCAGGCATAACCGACAGCAGATGCAATTGAATCCGTGTCCGGGTTGACATGTCCAATTACGTAGATTCTATCTTTCATAGGGATTCCATTCCGATTTCCGTTATTCTTCACCCGCAGTTCGTTCGCGGAACGCCGCCCAAACTTTTTCCGGGGTAATCGGGTTTGCATCAATGGCAACCCCGCAGGCATCCAGCACTGCGTTTCCGACAGCCGGAGCAACACCATCCATCGGGATTTCAGCAACAGCTTTGACCCCAAAGGGATGGGAAGGCTCGAAGGTTTCCACAAATATCACATCCATTTCAGGCATTTCGTTCGAGCGAAAGATATGGTAATCATCCAGGTCTGTTTCGCGTGGTCTCCCTTTTTCATCATAAACCATTTCTTCGCAAACAGCATACCCCAAAGCCTGTGCCATGCCGCCTTCAATCTGCCCCGAAGCGGTAACCGGGTTGACAATCATACCGGAATCAACCGCCATGACCAGTTTATCGACCACAACCTGACCCGTTTGCGTATCAACAGTAACTTCCGCAAACTGGGCGGCAAAAGGCGGTGGTGCAACCGGCGACATGAAGGAACCGACAGCCATGATTTGTTCCTGCGCTTCCTGATGCAATGAATGATGGCCAATTTTCCCAAAGGTGACAAAACGCCCGTCTTTGGCATATGCCCTGGCATTTTCCAATTTGATTTCATCCGGCATTATTTCCGGTGAAGATTCTTGTGCATTCAATATCATCGCAGCGCGATATTTGATTCGTTCTGCAACCTTTTCTGCCGCATTGACAACGGCAGCACCGGAAATATAGGTCGTCGAAGACGCATATGCGCCTTTGTCGAATGGCGTGAAATCGGTATCAGACGAGTAAACGATAATGTCATCTACCGGAACACCCAAAACTTCCGCAGCCAGCTGGGCAAGCACCGTATCGGACCCTGTACCCAAATCCGTAGCGCCAATCAACAAATTAAAGGAACCGTCATCATTCATCTTGATGCTCGCACCGCCCATATCCAAATAAGGGATTGCTGTTCCCTGCATTACCATCGCCACGCCAACCCCTTTCCTCAGATAGGGTTTTTCCGTACTGCGATGCCATTCAGGGTTTCCGTATTTTTGGTCCCATCCAATCGCAGCTTTGCCTTGACGAACACACTCTTCAAGCGCATTGGTTTCGATAGTTTCAGGGCGGGGTTCCCGCCCTTCGCTCCACGCCGTGCTGAACGGGTGCAATTCACCTGCCCGCAAGGCGTTTTTCAGGCGGAACTCAATCGGGTCAAGATCCAATGCCCGGGCAATCATCTCCATATGCCGTTCAACAGCCCAAAATCCCTGTGGAACACCATAACCGCGATAGGCGCCGGAAGGAGGCGTGTTGGTATAAACGATATCCGCGTAAAAACGAATATTCGGATTCTTTCGGAACTCCCCATCCCCGACATACAAAGCCATCGCTTTGTGCCCTGTGTTGCCTGTAACTGTAAGGGCGTGGGCGCCATTGGCACCTGTATCGCTGAGCACAATCATCTCATTTGCAGTTATCGTCCCGTCTTTTTTCACACCGGTTTTCATTCGCAGGCGCATCGGATGTCTCGACCGTGCGGCAATGAATTCCTCTTCGCGTGTGGTTGTATAAACAACGGGCCGGCCGGTTGCAATCGTCAAGTGGGCAGCCACATCTTCAATCAATACCTCCTGCTTGCCGCCGAAACCACCGCCAATACGCGGTTTGATGACCCGAATCCTTTTAATTGGTAAACCCAAAACCGGTGCAATTTGCCGGCGTACATGGAAAGGCACTTGTGTACTCGTTCGAATCACCAGGCGGTCGTCTTCATCCCAATACGTAACGACAACATGCGGCTCGATATGTGCGGGTTGCACCTTGGGTACATGATATTCTTTCTCGAAAATAACATCCGCTTTGGCAAAGCCATCTTCCACATTGCCGATGTCGATCCGGATTTTTGCAGCAAGGTTTTTCGCAGGATCCGAATCAGCAAAATTCACATAATCCGTTTCATCATGAATGACAGGGGCATCAGGCGCCATCGCCTTTTCGGCATCCAGCACACTGGGAAGAACCTGATAAGTAACGTCGATCAACTGTAACGCTTTTTCTGCAATCTCTTCCGTTTCAGCAGCAACGAAGGCAACTCTGTCTCCGACAAACCTGACTTTGCTATCCAGCGAAACACAATCCAGCGGCCCGGGAATCGGATGGGACTGCCCGGCAGTCGAATATAACACACGGGGAAGATCCTCGTATGTCAACACTGCGGCAACACCGGGTAACGCTTTGGCTTTATGGGTATCGATACGAGTAATCCTTGCATGAGCGTGAGGGCTGTGTAAAACTTTTGCATATAACAAGCCCCGCATCTCGAAATCACCTGCGAAGACCGGTTTCCCCTGTACAAGTTTTTTCGCATCGACTTTTGGCTCCGACTTTCCCACAACATGCCAGTCAGAAGGGTGCATCTCTTTTTCCAGGAACGTGTATACCTTCGGTTTGATCTGAATCTCAGGCACACCGGTATTTGCAACCGGAGAATCGCCTTCCGGGAAATTCAAATTCCCGGTCCATGCATCTGGGGCAGGAATCGCATTACCTTTGGCAATCTCCGTCTCGGTTTTTTCGCCCCGTTTAATCGCCGCAGCCTGCAACACAGCTTTTACCGGTTTCACATACCCGGTACAGCGGCACAACACGCCGGATAACGCTTCACGTATCTCTTTTTCATTCGGGTTCGGGTTCTTGTCCAGCAATGATTTCGCCGCCATAATTTGCGCAGGCGTGCAATACCCGCACTGAATTGCTCCGGACTCGATAAAAGTTTTCTGTAACAAGTGAAATCCGGGAGACGACTTCCATCCCTGATTCGGATTGTCTCCAAGCGCTTCGAGAGTTTCGATAAGATGACCTTCTGCCTGTGCTGCCAGATAAATGCCCGTATTAATTGGTTTCCCGTCCAATAATACGGTATCTGCACCGGTTTCGCCACCCTCGGCGCCGAATTTTACACTGGCATAGCCCAAAGAGCGCAGCACCTTGAAAAGACTATCTCCGGGGGCTATGACAACATCATGTTCTTTTTGATTGATCAAAAGCCGAAGTTTCATTTTTGCACCGCCTGCAAACAACGAGTGGAAAGAACCGCAGCTGCATCCATTCTGTATTCTGCGCCAGCCCATTGATCCCCCGCTTCGTGAAACGCATTCCGTGCAGCGTCCTCCAGCCCGTCATTTGAATTGCCGTCCATTGCCAACAACGGACGATTGCCAAAACCACCTAATGCCAATCGTGTCCTTCCCGAACGCCACTTGGCCAGAGCAACACAAACAATCGGCTTGTCGGCGGGCGTTCTGGCTACATATTGGTATGCAATCTTTGCATCAAGTGGCAATTCGATGGAAACAAGAAGGGTTTTTCGGGATTCTTTATTTCGCAACGGGAGAAAATCACCGATTTTCACTTTCTTTCCGGATGCAAAAGACAATACACCATCCATCGCCAGCAGCATTGTCAGTAAGGGAGAACGCCCTGTTCCGGCAAAGATGGTGCCGCCGATTGTGGCTACTTGCCTTCGGTTGTAATCCGCTTCGTGCAGCAAAGCATCTCTTAGCGCTTGCGGGCACAAAGGGTGCTCAATCATTTGCTGCAAAGTCACCATAGCACCGGATAACACCTTTTTTCCCGTCGCTTCGATCGAATCCAACGCCAGATTCTGCAAATCAACGACGGCAATATCATCATTCCTGCTCATCGCATTGATGAACGTACCTCCGCCAAGCGGCAAGGTTACACAATCTTTACGATTGATCAGTTTAATCGCATCTTCAAGTTTATTCGGACGATGATACTCAACAATCATTGACGTACCTCGATTTCTTTAAACTAGACAAACGGTTAATCATCTTCATAGACACGCCACCCCAGCGCGTACAAGTCCACATCATCCAGCATCGTCGGGGGAATATCCACCAGCAGCGCATCAGCCTCCGCCAGCAGTACACCATTTTCATCGAAGATTTCAGCCGTCGATGTCGCACTATGCGCTTTTGAATTTTTGGCGTGTCCGACAATTCGTATTGGCTTCCCGACAGGGACGGGTTTCCGGTAATGAACTGTCAACCGGGCTGTGAACATGAAACGCGGTTTTTCCGGATCGCTCCCCATGTGCACCCGCCCCAAAACTTCATCGACAAGACTGGCAACGATACCGCCATGTGCCACACCCGGATAGCCGTTGAATGCTTCGGGAACAATGGTTTCGACAATTACTTCTCCCGCATCGTTTTCATAAAAATCCAAATGCAATCCGACTGGATTTTCAACCCCGCAGACAAAACAGTTCCGAGAATTTGGCTGTTTGATGATTTTTGCCATTGGTCACTTTCCCTTTATAGTCAGGCTTTGGTATTCAACAAACCTTACGGAGCAAACGTATCGATCAACAATTCGACGCCACCGCCAACAGGGTACAGGATGGGGCAAGTACATCCATGATCGATATATTCCTGAACTTTCTTTTTCGCCTGTTCCGGCGTACCGGATGCAGTGATGCGATGAATCAATTCTTCCGGAACCAAATGCTTCGCTTTTTGGATTTGCTCTTTCGTTGCCGGCCACCCCAATATTGACTGAATTTGACTGACAATTTCTTTCGATACGCCGGAAGCTTTCGCAATATGCGGCTGCTGGGCAAGATACTGTGTAAGCAATCCCCGGGTTCGATCGATTGCCGTTTCTTCATCATTGTCAACGGAACAAACAATCAACTGAGGCCGGTCAAGGTCATCAAGCGTCCTGCCGGATTTTTTCAATCCTTCATCGAGCAATTCCAGCATATGATCATTGTAT
>CAYWFK010000063.1:0-16455 GCA_964457375.1 uncultured Anaerolineales bacterium | reverse complement strand
CGAACAAGGAACCACATGCAACACTTGTCGAGCAGCTTGAAAACCTGGGGGTTTCTGTCGAACACATGAACCCTAAGTCTGTAATGATTGAAATCAAACCTCCAAGCCCATGGATAGGGATTGCAACGTTATTTAGTTACCTTTTGCCGTTTATCTTGTTGGCAGGGGTGTTTTGGTTTGTTTTTCGGCAGGCTCAGGGAAGCAATAATGCCGCAATGGCTTTCGGGAAATCCAGAGCCAGAATGTTTACCGGCGATCAGCCGACCGTTACATTCGATGATGTTGCCGGGGTAGAAGAAGCCAAGGAAGAGCTGGAAGAAGTCGTCGAGTTCCTGCGCGAACCGGAGAAGTTCATTGCATTGGGCGCAAGAATCCCCAAAGGTGTGCTCCTGGTTGGCCCGCCGGGAACAGGGAAAACATTGCTCGCCAAGGCAGTATCCGGTGAAGCCGGTGTCCCATTCTTCTCGATTTCCGGTTCCGAATTCGTGGAAATGTTCGTCGGTGTTGGTGCTTCCAGAGTGCGGGATTTGTTCGACCAGGCGAAACGACATTCCCCCTGCATTATTTTCGTCGATGAGATTGATGCTGTCGGGCGCCAGAGAGGTGCAGGATTGGGCGGCAGTCATGATGAACGTGAGCAAACCCTCAACCAGATGCTGGTCGAGATGGATGGTTTCGATACGGATACCAATGTGATTCTCATGGCCGCAACGAATCGGCCGGATGTACTCGACCCGGCATTGCTCAGACCGGGCAGGTTCGACCGACGCGTGATTTTGGACCGGCCGGATATGCGCGGCAGGGAAGCGATCCTGGCTGTGCATGTACGCGGCAAACCTCTGGGGAAGGATGTCGATTTGAGGATTTTAGCTCGTTCGACACCGGGTTTTGTCGGTGCTGATCTTGAAAACCTTGTCAATGAGGCGGCAATTCTTGCCGCCCGCAGAGACAAGACGGAGATCAACCAGGCAGAATTCGAAGAATCTATCGAAAGGGTCATCGCCGGGCCGGAGCGGAAGAGCCGCCTGATTAGTGAAGCCGAAAAAAGGATTGTTGCCTACCATGAAGCAGGTCATGCCATTGTGGCGCATGCACTCCCTGAGGCTGACCCCATTCACAAGATTTCCATCATTGCCCGCGGAATGTCCGGTGGATATACGTTGATGCTGCCGGAAGAGGACCGCACGTTGATGCCGAAACGGAAACTGATTGCCGATATGACCAGCCTTCTTGGGGGCAGAGCAGCCGAGGAAATCGTATTCAGTGATATTACATCAGGGGCATCCAATGATTTGGAGCGTGTGACGAAAGTTGCCCGATCGATGGTCACGCGGCTCGGAATGAGTGAGGCGCTGGGGCCCATGGTTTACGGGCAAAAGGAAGAATTGATCTTCCTCGGTCGTGAGATTTCCGAGCAGCGTGATTATTCGGAAGCAGTTGCCGAACAAATTGATAGTGAAGTCAAACGTTTGGTTAGTGATGCGTATACCCATGCCAAGCAGATTCTCAGTGAATATCGGGATAAACTAGATGCGGTTGCCAAGCAGCTTTTGGAAAACGAAACGATTAGCCGCGATGAGTTTCTTGAGATTTTCCCCCCGCCGGTTGAGAAAAACGGTGGCACGCCTGATCTTCAAACCGCATAAGACTATCTTTAATCAGGTTTCGCTCATATGATTATGCGATAAACAGCAGTTGTTCAATGCGAAATTGACAGGTCTCCGCTCGTAAAAGTATGCGGAGACTTTTCTTTTGAATAGGGGGTGTCTGTGCCGGAGACAGGGAATACCTGTTCTCCGAACCGGATGTTAGTATTTGACGATATGAAAACGGGAATAAGTTGCTTTTCGAAAGCCGGTTGTTCTGATAGCCTGACATCTGTTCGCGCGAAAACGACAATGAATAATACCGCCGATGATTATGGGGATTGGACTATTTATTAATCCCGGTTGTCGTTTACGGTGTATAAGGGACGAAACGAAACAGGGCTTCTTTGTAGACAGTCCCGTTTTCATTGGCAATCAGGAGCCGGTATATCTGTTCCTTGTCACGGTGTCGATCGAGCCATTGGTGGGGAAAACGTACATGAAGGAGCCCGCTTACCCCTGATATTTTCCCGGTCAGCTTTGTGCCACTTGCTTTTTTTATGGGGTCGTTTTGATTGTAGGGGAAAACCTCAATGACAAGTTTTTTGGAAATTTCCTCAATATCTTTGGTGCTGGTGAGTTTTGCTGCACTGGCAAACCCGAAATCGTAAAACAAATAGAAGAATCCCCCCTTTGGTTCGACGATTGTGGTGACAGATGATGGATCCTCCCTGGCTGTTTCGGTAAGAAAGATTGGGGTAACGTGGCTGCTGAGAAGGTTGGGAAACCCTGCGAAAATACCTTGCCTGGCAAATTCCGGATATTTTTCCGGAAAGGAAAGAGAACTGTTCTGATATTGGTTTTTGATGCCCTGATTGATGTAAAACTCATCCTGGTATTGCACCTGATTGTTCTTGTCGAGAATTTGAAAGGTGAAGCCTCGGTAGTCCCCCAGCTTGTTTTCGAGAACTTTCAAATCAACTTGCGCACTGAATTCGTAGATTGTCAGGCTTTCTTTCAAATTGTCAAGAATGAGGGAAGGCTCTTTACGGTTTTGACTATACGTTGGCCAGGGAAATATCCTGATTTTCCAGCCGGAGCTTAATAGACCTTTGTAGAAAGGGCGTACAACTTTGGGGAACAAATCTACATCGAAGGTTATTGTGTTTTTTTGAGTAATCACATGCGTAGAGATATTCAGGGAAAGGGAGGTAATATCCACGGTTGGTGTCGGTGTCAGCGTAAGGATTTTTATCGGATTTGGTGTTGCAGTTTTCCTGTTTAAATAATTGTTCTTCGCTGTATTGAACGGCAAACCGAAGAAATCTTCTGCCTGCCTGACGATATTTTGTTTGATCGCTTTGTAGGGAATGGGGGGTGAATGAAAGAGCAGCGGAAAGATATTATCCGGGAAAATTTCATGGATACTTGGTCCCCAGTTGCCGGAAATTGGGGTTTTTACATCGACCCACCATCCGTTTGTCTGTTTTTCCATGATTACCGCAGCTGGAATATCACCACCGCCCCTTTCTATTAATTTTCCCTGGTCGACATAGAAAATGCGGTGCTCAACGAATAGATATACGCAGGTTTTCCCAGTTGGGATTTTTTCCGGAGGTTTTACAAGAACATAAGAAAAGAACAGTTTCCCCCAGCGGAGCGGTCTGTGGAACAAGCGGTTTTGCAGTGCCAGACGGATGACTTCATTGGTTTCTTGGTCAATTTCTGACGGGAACAAATAATGCCACTTGTTGGTAGTATCCGCGTTTGCTGTTTGCGTCATGAAGAGAATCGTAGGAAGTACGGTTGCTGTTGGTGACGGTGAAGCTTGTAAAAATGCCGGGCTTGGGCTTTCTTGCCGGGAAGGGGAAGGGCTTGGAATATGTTTTGCCGGGGTTGTATCAGTAAGCGGGGGTTGCTTTTGCAGGCAGCCTGTTGCCATGAAGAGCAAGATGAACATGGATACCAGATGTTTCCGGTGTAGCTTGAGATGAATGTTCATGTCTTTTGCCTCAACATGGCGATCGGTCGGTACCGGCTTTCGTGATGGGGTTCGCGAAACAGCCGGCTTTTGTTTTGTTGTCGACTGGATTATATCCTGAAACCGGTTTGAATGCCGGATTTTGTTGGACACAGAGCGGCTGATGTGGCAGTATCAGAGTAGAAATACACGTGGTCGTAATGCAATGGCAATAGCGATATGCTTAACAAAGAAAAAAGCTGCCCGTGGACAGCCTTTTTTCTTTGTTCATACAGGAAAAGGTCAATTTATTTGGTCGCAGTTTGAACCTTGTGTTTCAAAGTTCTGGAAAGGATGTTTTCCAATTCATCGTTGACAGGGCTATTCTTCCTGCTCGATTTTTCAGCTTTGGCATCGCTTTCATGGGAGCGTTCCATGGCTTCGCGCAGTGCAATTTCCATTGCGGTGGGGACGGGTTCGTCGGTTTCTTCCTCTTCGCTTTTGTTATGCGAGGTGTTACTTTGTTTTTCGGTCACAGGCATTTTGTCGGTTTCTTCGAGCAGCGCTTTGCGGCTCAGTTTGATTTGTCTTTTCCGACGATTGACTTTGATGATCTTGACTTCGACTTCTTCGCCTTCCTTGACCGCATCACCCGGCGTGCGGATGAAGTCATGAGAAAGTTCACTGATATGAACCAAACCCGGTCTTTCTGCGCCAATATCGACAAATGCACCGTATTTCTCAAGACGAGTTACAGTACCTTTGACGACCATCCCTTCTTTTATCTCGCGCCATTCCAAAGGAAGCGGTTCGATCATGGTCAATTCAACGCGACCTTTTTTCGGAAAGATGCGTCGTACCCAGACATCAACTGTTTGCCCGACCTGAACAACGTCCTCGACCCGATTGACCGGTTCCTCTCTAAGCTGTGAGATATGGACCAAACCAGGAACATCCATGCCGAAATCGACGAATGCACCTGCTAAAGTAAGTTTTACAACCTTCCCCGTGTATTTCGCTTTGCGTTCGAGATCCTCAATGTGCAGTGTTTTGTTGCTTGAATTAGTTTCCATTTTTCTATTATCTCCCGGCTCGGATAGTCATTTCACAGCCAAATAGCAATTATACCTGCCAATAGAATTATTGTCAAAGAATTTGTGCACCAGCTGTTAAATGGATGATTAATGTTTTCTGTTCTCCGCTAAACTTGCGAGAATGGTGAGCAGATGTTGCTGCCAATCCCCTTCCATTTCTTCAAGGGAAAGCCAGATTCTATGTTTCCCGGTCCGGATAGCCGGATTTCTCTCAATCCAGACAGGGGGAGAAGATGATTCGGGGTAGCGTAAAATGATTTTATTATGTTCGTGGATGATGGCTGAAATTCCGGATTGTTCTGCAAGCAATTTTACTTTAATTTGGTAAAGCAGGTTGTCCAGTGGTTGGGGCACACGCCCGAATCTATCGGAGCATTCCTTGCGCATTAAATCTGTTTCATCGACGGATGATAGGGTTGCGATACGGCGGTATAAGCCAAGCCTGACTTCGCGATCGGGGATGTAAGCAGCCGGAATTCCAACGTCCATTGGCAGGTCAACGCTAACCATGGGGATCAAGGCACTCCGGATGATGGCTTGCTGGCTGCCGGCAGGCTTGTCGTTTCGAAGGCGCTGGATGGCTTCGGAAAGCAGTCGTGTGTATAGATGGAACCCGACTGAAGCAATGTGCCCGTGCTGGCGTGTGCCGAGAATATCGCCGGCTCCGCGTATTTCCAGATCGCGCATGGCGATGGTAAAACCCGCTCCCAATTGTGTGTTTTCAGCGATTGTTTCAAGCCTTTCCTGCCCTTCCGGTGTGGGGGCACGCTTGTTGTGCTTGAAAAAGTAGGCGTAGGCGCGTTGAGCGCCGCGCCCAACTCTGCCACGCAGCTGGTAAAGCTGCGACAAGCCAAAAGTATCAGCACGATCAATAATCAACGTGTTTGCATTCGGAATATCCAGCCCGGATTCGATGATGGTTGTCGACAACAATACGTCAACTTCACCGGATGTGAAGGCTTTCATTATTCTGGAAAGTTCTTTCTCTTGCATTTGTCCGTGTGCGATGGCGAACTGTGCTTCCGGAACAAGTTTTCGCAGGTGTTCCCGCATTGCCCGGATGGTTTGAACCCGATTGTGGACGAAGAAAACCTGTCCGCCGCGCTCCAGTTCTCTGAGAATCGCTTTTCGTACCAATTTGGTGTCATAGGGTCCCACATGGGTAACGATAGGCAGGCGTTCTTCGGGAGGGGTGTTGATTGTGGAAATATCCCGGATGCCCGTGAGCGTAAGGTAAAGGGTGCGCGGAATGGGTGTTGCTGTCATGGTGAGTACATCCACAGCGATGCGCATCTTTTTCAATTGCTCTTTGTGGGTTACGCCGAAACGTTGTTCCTCGTCGATAATCAAAAGACCGAGATCCTTGAATTCGACATCGCTGGAAAGAAGGCGATGGGTGCCGATGATGATGTCGATAGACCCTCTGGAAAGTTTTTTTAGAATTTCCCGTTGTTGCTTTGGATTTCTGAAACGGGAAAGCATTTCAACTTCCACGGGAAACGGAGAAAGCCGTTCGCTGAAAGTCTGATAATGTTGTTGTGCAAGCACCGTAGTGGGAACCAATAGCGCCACTTGTTTGCCATCCAGCACTGCCTTGAAGGCAGCACGCAAGGCGACTTCCGTTTTTCCGTAACCTACGTCTCCGCAAATTAAACGGTCCATGGGGCGGGGGGATTCCATATCCTGCTTCACTTCCGTGATAACGCGGATTTGGTCGTCTGTTTCAATGTAGGGGAAGCTGGCTTCCAGTTCCTGCTGCCAGGAGTTGTCGGGGCTGAAAGCAAAACCGGGGGCTTGCTGTCTTTTGGCATATAGCTCCAGAAGGTCCTCAGCCATTTTTTCAACCGCTTCTGTAACGCGGGTTTTGGTGTTTTGCCAATCACCGCCACCCAGACGGGACATCTTCGGAGCACGGTTGTCAGGGCCAATATACCGGCTCAAGCGGTCAGCCTGGTGAACGGGCACAAAAAGCTGATCGTTTTCTGCATATTCAATGCAGAGGTACTCCCGCTCGGTGTTTTCGATTACCCGCTGGACAAGCCCCTGAAATTTTCCGATGCCGTGATCGACATGGACGACCCAGTCGCCGGTTTTGAAATCTGCATAGGCTGATTCGGGCGGTTTGGCGGCCGGTTGTGGCCGCTTGCGCGGGATAGGCCTGCGCCAGCCGAATATTTCCCCGTCGGTCAGCAAATGGATTTGAGCGCCATTCTCCGAAGAATACTGCCATCCTTCGCTAAGATTGCCGTGAATGAAAACGGGCGGGTTTGTCGTTAAATCTGTTTGGTTGTCTTTCCACACTTCCTTGAGACGTGCTGCCTGCCGGCTGACAAGGAAGACACGGTTTTGCTTTTGGAGAACAGTGCGAAGGTATTGGATGAATGATTTCAATTGCCCGCCAAAACGCGGATTGGTTGAGAACATGGCGGAAAATGCGGGACTGGTTGTCTCATCCTCTGTCAGCCCGACAGGACCCAGCAAAACGGTTCTCCCCGGCGGAAGGTCATCGATGATTTGGTCCCAGGTGCTGTATGGAACGGGATAATTCTCTGGCAGCAATCCTTCTCGCAGGTTGTCTTCTCTCAAACGAAGCGCTTGTTCTTCGGTAGTGTTGATGCTGTCACGAAGTGTTTCGAAATCATCAATCATGACGAGTGATTGATTGGGCAAGTAGTCCAGCAAGTTTGTTTTGGCGGATGTGAGCAGAGGAATATGGAACTCCGATAGTTCTTCGGTTTCGTCTGTACCGCCTGGTTTTGCGGATTTGTTCAGTATGTATTCGCGGGCGGGGGCGATCAGCACGCGTTCGATTTTGCGTATAGTGAGTTGATCAGCCGGTTTGAAAGTCCGTAATGTTTCGATTTCGTCGCCGAAAAATTCGACGCGTACAGGGCTTGTGTTTGCGGGTGACCAAAAATCGAGAATGCCGCCTCTACGGGCAAATTGCCCGGTTTGCGTAACCAGATTTGTTGGCTGGTATCCTAACGCGATGAGATAGGAGATGATCTTGTCGAAAGGATTTCTCTGCCCGGTTTTTAGTATGCGTGTGTTCCGAATGAATTCCCGCTTGGGAAGTGTGCGGATCATGACTGCCCGGGCAGGGGTGACGATAATCGGTGCTTCTGTATTTGATGGAGCACCCGGGATTTGCCGGGCGGTAAGACGGGTGAGAACGGTTAATCGTTCTCTTCGTATCGTCATTCCCCAGGGTGTTTTTTCGTAAAACAGGGCATTCGGTTCGGGAAACAGGAAAAGGGGGGCGGCAGGCAACCAAAGTTTTAATTCGTCCAGTATGGTCAGGGCGTGGTCACTGCGGTCTGTGATCAGGAGTAACGGACGATTGAGCGCTTGATAAACCGCAGCCAGGAATGGCAGGCGCACTGCGCGGGGTAATTGCAAATTTTCCCCTGTATATTCATCGTTTGTCAATAAACCGGCAATTTGTTGAAATGCCGGTGATGAAATGAAGGTTTCGAGAATTTGATTGATCATTTAAGCAGCACCTTGAAGCGAAGAATCATTCGTTTTTTGTTTCGTCAGGATGCCTGAAGGTGTTGTATTTCGTCATTGCCTTCTCTAAGCCTTCATCTACGAATGTCAGTATAGCATCACATGCCCTGGTGAGAGCAAGATTGCGTGTTTCGATTTCCGATTGGTGAAAATTGTTGAGGACATATCCGGCAGCTTTTTTTCTGCCCGGGGGCCTGCCGATGCCAATTCGCAAGCGGGGAATGGCCTGTGTGCCGAACTGGTCAATAATGGACTTCATCCCTTTATGTCCGCCGCTTCCTCCCTGGGGCTTGAGCCTGATTTTTCCAAGAGGCAAATCGACATCGTCGTACACAATGAGCATGCGTTCAGCAGGAATTCGGTAAAATCTTGCGATTGAGTGAATCGCAAATCCGGATTTGTTCATGTATGTCTGTGGTTTCACCAGCAGGATACGGTGGTTTGTAAAAACTGCTTTGGCAACAAAAGCGTTCGACTGCTGTGTTTCGAAGGATGTTCCCAGACGGTTTACCAGCAAATCAAGCGCTTGAAAGCCGACATTATGACGTGTGTTCTTGTATTCTCTACCCGGATTGCCAAGACCGGCAATCAGGAATTGCGGTTGTTTCGTTTGGGGTTTCGATTTTCGCTCAGGATTGGAGATTTTGTTTGTCAGTTCCTGAATTTTGTCGAAAAGACGGTCCAACTCTGTCATAAATCAATAATCCTTTAGCCGCCACTTGCGCCAGCCCTGATAGATACCAAATATCAGTAAGAATACAGCAGCTATCGATGCGCCTTGTCCGAGGCTTATTTGAATCTCGCCGGATGAAATAGAAGCCGGATTAGGCGGTGGGGGTGTTGGGGTGCGTACCGGCGTGGCTGTCATTGTCCCCGTGGATGTCGGTAAAGGCGAACTGGAAAGGCGGTTGCTGGCAAACGGGTTTGGCGTAATTGTTTCGATTGTTGTATAATTTCTAACGCGGATGCCATTGACGATTTCGATTTGGGGAGAGGAAGTTTTCGATTCAACTTCGATTTTGATATCATAGTTTCCGTCAGAAATACGGGATGTATTCCACTTGGCAAGCAATCCATCGGCTGGAACTTCACTAATCTGGTCGATGAGAAACCATGTTGCGGTTTTATCGCCGGCATATTTGAAGTAGATGGAAATTGTGCCTTTGACCGCAATCTTTCCCCTGATGGGTACGATGCCTTGAACGGCTTCTCCCGCTTGTGGGGTTTCTATGATGATAGGAACAGGTGTCAACACCTGCGCATAGGTAACCCCATGGAAAATTAACGATAATAGCAAAAGCAAAGGCAGCAGCATTTTTTTCATAAGAATGTTTTACTGTAACATATTGAGCGAATTGGGTCAATATTTATCGCAAAAAAATAAAAATATGGTAAACTCATTCATGTAACAATTGATTAACAGACAATTGAGGTAAGACAATGACTTCATCAAAAACCGAACAACTGGTCAACCGTCTTCGGGAAATGCAGGTTGCGTCTCCTGAAATCGAAGCGTCAGCAGTCGTATCCGTTGATGGGCTGATTATTGCATCAGCGTTACCGGCGGAAGTGGAGGATGACCGGGTTTCGGCCATGTCAGCCGCAATGCTAAGCCTTGGGGACAGAATTGCGATGGAGCTGGGGCGAGGTAATCTTGACCAGGTGTATATCCGCGGGAAAAACGGATATGTCATTTTGTCTTCCGTAGGAGAAGATGCGGTATTGACTGCTCTGGCGAGCGAAAACGCGAAACTGGGTTTGATCTTTCTTGAAATGCGCCGTGCTGCTGCGGAATTGGAACGTATTCTTGGATGATGTACGCGTCATTGTTTGACCTTCACTCATTATTATAGTAACTCCGTGGGGAGTTTGCCTAAACGGCACTCCCCACTTCTCTTTTCAGGAAGAGAGCGGAAATTTGTCATACATTATTGGGAGGCGTGCTTGAACAATCGGTATATTTTCTTTACGGGTGGCGTTTTGAGCTCGGTGGGAAAAGGTGTAACTGCTGCGGCAATCGGCAGGTTACTTAAGTCGAGAGGGTTTCGGGTTGCCATTCAAAAACTTGACCCTTACATCAATGTTGATCCCGGAACGATGAGCCCGTATCAACACGGCGAAGTGTTCGTGTTGGATGATGGTGCAGAGACCGATTTGGATTTGGGACATTACGAACGGTTCATCGATACCAGCCTGAACCGGGTTTGTAATGTTACAACCGGTCAGGTTTATGCGGAAGTGATTGGTAAAGAGCGCAGGGGAGATTACCTGGGGGGAACGATTCAGGTTATTCCACATATCACCGATGAAATCAAACACCGGATAAAAATGGTGCCGGAGACCACGGGCGCAGATATCGTGCTTGTTGAGGTCGGTGGAACTGTTGGTGATATTGAATCGCTGCCTTTCCTTGAAGCGTTACGGCAAATGCGAAGTGAAATCGGTTCTGAAAATACCCTGTTTATTCACGTCACCTGGCTGCCGTATATCGGGGCGACGAGGGAAATAAAAACGAAACCTACCCAGCACTCTGTCCGTGAGTTACGTTCGATTGGGATAGCCCCGGATATGATCGTGGCACGCTCGGATTATCCCGTTGCCGAAGAATTGCGGGAGAAAATCGCCTTGTTTTGCGATGTCGAGAAAGATGCTGTGGTTCCCATGGTGACCAATCCGATTTTATATGAAATTCCGCTCGTGCTCGAATCCATGGGGATAGGGGACTATTTGCTGGAAAAGCTAAAAATGCCTGCAAAACACAAACCGGATTTGGAGGACTGGCAGCGAATTGTCGAAGCAATCAAGTGCAAGAAGCCAGTTATTCGGATTGCACTGGTTGGCAAGTATGTAAAACTTCATGACGCTTATATGAGTGTACGCGAGGCGCTCAATCATGCCGGAATCGCCAATGGGGTGGAAGTCGCTATATCCTGGGTGCATTCATCGGATCTGGAAAAGGGCAAGAGCTGGGATCTGGTTGAAAACGCTGACGGGATCATCATCCCCGGGGGATTTGGCCCGCGGGGCATCAATGGGAAAATTGCTGCGATTCGTTATGCCCGGGAGAAGAAAGTACCGCTGCTGGGATTGTGTTTGGGGATGCAGTTGATGGTGATTGAGTTCGCGCGCAAGATACTCGATGATGAACGGGTCAATTCTACGGAGTTTGATCCGGAGACACCGCACCCGGTGATTGATTTGATGCCTGATCAGGTCGATATTGTTGATAAAGGCGGAACGATGCGTTTGGGATTGTATCCTTGTGTTCTTCAACCCGGGACTTTGGCGAAAAGGTGTTACCGGCAAGATGTGGTTCAGGAACGGCACAGACATCGCTATGAATTCAAAAATGCATACCGTGATATTTTGCAGAAAGCGGGTATGCGTTTCTCCGGCTTGTCACCTGACAACCGGCTGGTGGAAATCGCTGAGCTGGTTGATCATCCGTTCATGCTTGGAACCCAGTTTCACCCCGAATTTCTTTCCAGGCCGAATCGCCCGCATCCGCTTTTCAAGGGATTCATCCGGGCTGTCAAGGAAAACGCCGGAATTGATGAAAATTCGTGAAAAATTCCTTAGCAGTGAGCCTGTCCTTGGATTATACTTAACAGGTTTGTGAAAAATTAAACTGAGCCAGTTTTATGGTTTGGCAAATGAAAAATGAGGTGAATTATGGACGAAACATTGATTGAATCGATTAGCGCACGAGAAATACTTGATTCCCGCGGGAACCCAACCGTTGAGGTCGAGGTTTCATTACTGGATGGGGGCTGGGGACGAGCTGCTGTACCATCGGGGGCTTCAACCGGTGTTCATGAAGCGTTGGAGTTGCGGGATGGTGACAAGTCACGCTTTGGCGGTAAGGGTGTGCTGAAAGCCGTTGATAATGTCAACACTTTGATCAATGAAGCTTTGATTGGGTGGGATGCCACGGAACAACGTGAAATCGATAATGCCTTGCTTGAACTCGACGGCACGCCGAATAAAGCGAAACTTGGCGCCAATGCTATTTTGGGCACCAGCCTTGCAGTTGCCAAAGCTGCTGCAAACAGCCTGGGGCTGCCCTTGTACCGTTATATCGGCGGGGTATATGCTCATGTCTTGCCTGTTCCGATGTTCAATATTCTGAATGGCGGGGCACACACCGGCTGGCAGTCCACGGATGCCCAGGAATTCATGATTATGCCGCTTGGTGCGCCAAACTTTGCCGAAGCCCTTCGCTGGGGTGCTGAAATCTACCATACTTTGAAGAGTGTTCTTAAATCCCGCGGCTATACGGCTTTGGTGGGAGACGAAGGCGGATATGCGCCGGCATTGAAGGCGAATGCCGAGGCAATCGAAGTCATTCTCGAAGCGATCGAAAAAGCAGGCTACAAAGCCGGCGAACAGGTATCCATTGCGCTCGATCCTGCTGCCTCAGAGTTCTATGAAAAAGAAACCGGTCTCTATAATTTAAGGACAGAAGGAAAGAAGCTCACAAGTGAGGAAATCATCGATTTCTGGAAGAGCTGGGTCGAGAAATACCCGATTGTCTCCATCGAAGACGGTTTGGCGGAAGACGACTGGGAAGGCTGGGCGCTTATGCAAAAAGAACTCGGCGACAAAATCCAGATTGTGGGTGACGATTTGCTGGTTACCAACACTGAACGGGTCTTGCGCGGAATTCGTGAAAAATCGGCCAATGCCCTTTTGGTCAAACTCAATCAGATTGGTACGCTCACCGAGACTATCATGGCTGTCGATACCTGTACTCGTGCCGGATGGAATACGGTTACTTCACATCGCTCCGGAGAGACGGAAGATACTACGATTGCCGATTTGGTTGTTGCTCTCAATATGGGGCAAATCAAGACAGGTGCTCCGGCTAGGTCAGAGCGTGTGGCGAAGTACAACCAACTTTTGCGCATCGAGAGCGAGCTGGGTGAAGACGGCAAGTATGCTGGATGGGATATTCTCAAAAAGTAAACGGAGGGTTGCTGTCTAAACTTTCTTTCGGATAAAGCTTAAAAAATCCTTTGGTTGATTGACCAAAGGATTTTTTCGTGTATGATTAGAATGACAATTAAACAATTGAATATCTGTGAGGTGGAGGATGATCAAGAAAAGTGGTTTTGCTTCCCTGGGTTTTATTCTCATCAGTATTTTTCTTGGGGGCGTGTTACTTTTTCTTTCCACCTCGGAGGTACGGTCTGCACCGGCAAGCATCCTCTACGTTGGGACGAAAGCAGGTTGTACCACCCATTCGATCAAATCTGCTATTGCTCTTGCCAATCCGGGAGATACGATCCGGGTCGAGGCAAAAACGTTTCACGAAACTCCGATTGCAATCAATAAAAATCTGACGATACTTGGCGGCTATACAGCAAGCGGGTCGTGCCTGAGTGATACTGTCAGCGGAAAAACGACAATCAACCCTGTTACACCATCGTCGAGCCGGATGATCGGTTTAGCCAGTGCTACCGTGGTCATGCGGAACTTTGTCGTTTCCGGCAATACGAGCGGAGGCGGACTTCATGTATTTCAATCAGCCATTTTGACGCTTGAAGACGTAACGATCAGCGGGAATCATGCGGCTTCAGGTGGCGGCATGATGGTGGAAAACGCAAGGCTTATCTGCACGGATTGCACCTTCGCACAAAATAAGGCGACGACCGGAAATGGCGGAGGCCTGAGAATTATTGGTGACACATCTCTCGCGATAGGTTCGTTGAGACGCGTTGTCTTTTCCAACAATACGGCAGTCGGTGATGGCGGTGGAATGAGCATCGAAAAGCGTGCCAACGTCAGCAGTTATGAAATGCTGAGGATTGGGGGAAACTGGTCAGACACCAATCATGCTGACGGCAACGGCGGAGGCATTGCCATGACTGGTGTCGTAGGCAAGCAACCCGTTTTTACATTGAACGCATCTCCATCAAGCCTGAGTTCCATCGGAAGTAATGAAGCCAACCTCGATGGTGGTGGAATTTATGTTTCCCGGGGAACTGTAATATTAAATGGCGTTTTGGGGGGCTGTAATACGGAAATGATCGGGTTTAATTCGAATAAAGCTGACAACGATAACAATCATTCCGGTAACGGGGGAGCGATTTATGCAGCACAACATGCTTCTGTTTCGATGACCAAAACGAAAATCCGAAGGAACAAAGCCTATAACGGCGGTGGGGTGGCGTGTGACGGTTGTGTTCTCAACGGCGAAGATGTTGTTGTATCGGATAATGATGCATCCAGTTTGGGGGGCGGTGTGTTTGTCGATCATCAGGCGGTTGTTGCGCTGGTCAACGGAAAATTAAACAAGAATGAATCCGCAAATAGCGGAGGCGGGATTTTCGTTCAGGGGGAGAGCCGCCTAGAGTTGGATGGGTCTGGCGTGAACTTGAACACGACACAAAATTTGGGAACAGGCGGAGGTATTACCGCCGTACACACGAATACCGAGATTCTAATCAGCAATTCGACGATTGCGACGAACACAACCGGTTTTCGGGGAGGCGGTTTGGAATTATCCGATGGCGTTTCGGTTACTATCCGTAACACACGTATATTCAGTAATTCCATGAAAACGACTTTCATCGGTGTCGGCGGCGGCATCGATGCGAACAATGATGTTGCCCTGACAATCGAAAGGTCGGATATCTTCCGCAATACCACACGGACAAGAGGCGCAGGTATCTTTCTCTACAAAAGTAATTTGCGCGCTGAACATGTGACAATTTCCTCGAATGTCAGCAGAGGTAGCGGCGGGGGCATTTCCATGAATGGCTCAAGCGCGGTTCTGACGAATTGTGAAATGGTATCCAACGAAGTGCCGGAGGACGGAGGGGCAATATTGGCACTTGGAACGGGAAATGAGTTGCACATGGCTGACTGTCTGGTGAAGAATAATTATGCGAATTTTTCACATGGCGGAGGATTGGTTTTTGGTGATGGTGTTGTCGATATCGAGCGTTCGCAATTTTTGACCAATGTTTCGAAAAAAGGCGGGGGGGCTATGTTCATTCAGGGAGTAAATGCAAAAACAACAGTTACGATGACAAACAATGTCTTTATGAACAATTATTCCATGTCATCCGCTACGCTAAGCCCCGATAGCCCCGAAGCGGCAGGTGGATCTTCGATTAATTTTAACAAGGTCAATGCGATTTTACGTCACAATACGATCAACAAGACTGCAAGCGGTGAAACCTTTGGAATTGTGATTGGGGACGAAGCTTCTGTTTTGCTGAAAAACAATATCATTGGGAATTTTTATGTGGGCATCCAGCAGCCGACGGGAAGCACCGGAACCGGGACAACAGATTATACGCTGTTTTACGGGAACACCCAAAATTATGATACGACGATCAACAGTACTCATGAAATATCGAATGGAAATCCGGCATTTGCCGGTACGATGGATTTTCATCTAACATCCGGGTCTGAAGCGATCGATGCCGGAATGGATGCCGGTGTGCATGAAGACCTTGACGGACACAAACGTCCCTTTGGCAGCGCTCCGGATATTGGGGCGTATGAATACGGGTACGTGATTTACATTCCGTGTATCATGAGGTGATTTATTAAAGAGTGTTCGAATCGATTTGTGATTGCTGGTGAGCAAAGCCCCTGAATTACGGGGGCTTTGTTTTCGGGTTTATGTGGTAGTGGTGAATGTGGGGAAAGGAATTGCTATCTTCTTTTCTTTCTGTGGAAATCAAGGAAAGAAAAAGGGAATTCGTCGGCTTTACCGGCAGGGTATTTTGCTTTGTTGATCAGTACCCAATCTGCCGGGTTGACTTTCGGGAAGGATGTATCGCCGTCGATTACCGTATGTACACGAGTCAGGAGTAACCGGTCTGCAATGGAAAGAGCAGCTGTATATACCCCGACGCCGCCAACAACAAAAACCTCATCCTCACCGCTTTCTTCTGCAATTTTCAATGCTTCCTGCATTGATTTGACCCATTGGATGCCTTCTTGTCCGGCGGGTTGTGGTTTGCGGCTGAGCACAAGCATTTCCCTGCCGGGAAGCGGTTTGCCGATGCTTTCGAAGGTCTTTCTGCCCAGAATGAGCGTGTGTCCCATTGTCAGGCGCTTGAAGCGTTTGAGGTCAGTTGACAAGTGCCATGGAATGCGATTGTTCACCCCAATGATGCCGTTTTCCGAGACAGAGACGAGAATGGTGATTTTCATGATTTCCCTAGACAGATATTTCAGCTTTGATGTGGGGGTGATGGCGGTAGTTTAAGATTTCGATGTCTTCGTATTTGAAATCGAACAAACTGGTGATATCCGGGTTGAGTTGTAATTGGGGCAGGGGGTAGGG
>CAYWFK010000062.1:0-16627 GCA_964457375.1 uncultured Anaerolineales bacterium | reverse complement strand
GGTTTATCGATATGTGTTCGTCTTTTCGCTTGCTTGTTTGCGTAACTTTGTGCATTGGAAAGTGTTCCTGTGGATTAGAACTATATTACCAGTCTGAAATTAGACTGTCAACCAAACTGAGTACTTGACCAGTTAGGATTGGCTGATTACAATAACCGGCGAGGAAATGGCTGGGCAAAACAACCTGAGAAATTCAATTCGGAGGATAAAATGGCAGAAACTTACAACGAAATCAAGGACATCATTGTTGAATTATTGGATATTGATCCTGATAAAATTAAAATGGAATCGAAATTCCGTGAAGACCTGGAAGCGGACTCTTTGGACCTTGTCGAACTTATCATGGCTTTTGAAGACAAATTCGGCGGAGAGATTTCCGATGAAGATGCCCAGGGGATTACAACCGTCGGGGAAGCAGTAAAATATATCGACGAGCATATGAAATCCTGAATCGGAAACACGCATAACATCATATAAAAAAAGCCTGCTGATTGACAGCAGGCTTTCTTCATTCTCATCCAAAGAATGCAATTTGTACTATACGGAACTCTGCTATAAAGCCGCCAGCAGGGTGGGAATCTCCTCAGGGTGCTTGGCAACCTTGACACCGGCTTTTTCGAGCGCCTTGATTTTATCTACCGCCAAACCTGTCCCGCCCTGAACAATAGCTCCGGCATGCCCCATTCTCTTGCCCGGAGGGGCGGTTTGACCGGCGATGAAACCGACGACAGGTTTTGTCATATGGTCTGTGATAAACTCGGCAGCTTTTTCTTCGTCGGCTCCGCCAATCTCACCAATCATGACAACCTTGTCGGTTTTCGGATCCTCCTCGAACATACGAAGGACATCGATAAAGTTCGTGCCATTAATCGGATCGCCGCCAATCCCCACACAAGTGCTGACGCCTATATCAATGGACTTCAAGGCATGCAAAACTTCATAGGTCAGCGTTCCGGAACGTGATACAACACCAACATTCCCGGGAATGGCAATATTACCCGGAATAATACCGACTTTAGCTTCACCAGGGGTCAACAGCCCCGGGCAATTAGGCCCAACCAGCCGAACATTTTTTTGGTCAAGATAATTTCTGACCTTCATCATATCCTGCACCGGGATACCTTCGGTGATGCAAACAATCAGTTCGATTCCGGCATCAGCCGCTTCGAACATCGCATCCGCGGCAAAACGCGCAGGAACGAAAATCACGCTTGTATTTGCACCTGTTGCACTGCGGGCTGTTTTCACGGAATCAAATACAGGGACTTTCTCGTCCAGTATCCACTCACCACCTTTGCCGGGAGTCACTCCAGCAGCAACCCGTGTACCATAGTCTATCATCTGCTGAGCATGGAACATCCCTTCGTGTCCGGTGATACCCTGCCCTAAAAGAATAGTGTTCTTGTCGATTAGAATACTCATTATTTGCCTCCGGTTGCGGCTGCGACGGCCTTCTTGGCTGCATCGGTCAATGATTCAGCAGTAATCATGTTCGCATTTGCAAGCAGTTCTCTGCCTTCTTTGGCATTCGTTCCCACAAGGCGGGTAATCATCGGAATTTCTATCTGGACATCTTCCATTGCTTTCAAAATTCCTTTTGCCACTTCATCAACCCGGGTAATCCCGCCAAAAATATTGATCAAAATCGCCTTGACATTGGGATCAGAAACGATGATTCTCAAAGCAGCAGCGACCTTTTGTGCACCCGCACCGCCTCCAATATCAAGGAAATTCGCCGGGTCACCACCGTAAAGTTTGATGACATCCATGGTTGTCATTGCCAGACCAGCGCCATTGACAAGACAGCCGATGTTGCCCTCCAGCTTGATGAAAGACAACCCGTATTTCCTGGCTTCAATTTCCTCATCCGCTTCCACATCCAGATCACGCATTTCTTCGAGGTTTGGGTGGCGAAAGAGCGCATTGTCGTCAAGAACCATCTTCCCGTCCACGGCGAGAAGTTCACCTTCACCGGTAATTACCAGAGGATTGATTTCAGCCAACGTTGCATCAGAATTGCTGTATGCCTGCCATAAACCAAGGCAGATTTTTGCAAAAGCACGCCAATGCTCGCGGGGAAGATCGATGCCTAATGCCAAATCACGCGTCTGATAGGTTCGAAGGCCCAGCAACGGATCAATGTAAACTTTGATGATTTTTTCCGGGGTTGTCTTGGCGACTTCCTCAATTTCAACGCCGCCTTCCGAAGAAGCCATAATCACCGGTTTTCTTGCGCCGCGATCATTGGTTATCCCCAGATATATTTCTTTTTCGATGTTCGCTGCCTTGTCAATCAAAACCTTGCGAACGGGCAAACCTTTGATTTCCATCCTCAGAATCTGTGTTGCAACACTTTCAGCTTCTTCCGGTGATTTGGCTAACCGGATACCTCCGGCTTTTCCTCTGCCGCCCACCAAAACCTGTGATTTAACGACAACGCGGCTACCGATTTCTTCAGCAATTTGTTTTGCCTCTTTCGCAGTAGCCGCTACACGCCCCGGCGGGATTGGTACACCAAACTTCGCAAATATTTTTTTCGATTGGTACTCATGTAATTTCATACGTTTCGACTCCCAATTTAGGATAGAGGGGATTCAAATTCGCTTACACACGAATTATATCACCTGAGAAACCAGCTTTTTGAACAATTAAAACAATTTTCGATACCATCCGCATTCATTTACCGTCTGCGTAACACCGACAATACACCGGCACACAAATATCCGGATAGTCGTCAAAAGCATCGCAACACCCATCGGCTAATGGGGGAATAACTGGCAAATCGACGCAATTATTATGCTATTTATACTTCCAAGCAGGCGAAGCAACCCCGTGCTTCCGGCATAGCTATTTCGTGCCGGTTTCAGTGATGAAGTGAAGCAGTCGGTTGTTACCTGCGTCAGCCACCCAGATACCACCGTTCGAGTCAATTGCCATACCCGTTGGCAAATTCAGGCCGTCCTGCTCATCGCCATAGTCGCCCCAATAGCGGATGAATTTCCCGTCGGTATCGAACTCCAGAATTCGGTAGCCTTCCGGATCACTGGCGAACAGGTGTCCTTTCCGGTCGACTGCAATATACGGCTTGTTGTCGAGGGATTGGCCGTACCACCCGCTAATCTCCCATTGATGGTCAGCCGTGAAAGTCAAGCCGTCTCCGGAAGGAACAAAGCGCTGAATTCGCTGATTCCATGTATCCGCCACAAAAGCCCGTCCGTTTCCATCAAGCGCAATACCAACCGGTTCATCGAATTCTCCGGCGAGGAGGCCGGCAGTGCCAAAACTGGAAAGGAAATTCCCGTCTTTATCGAAGATGACAATTCGTTTATTACCCGTATCGGTTACAAAGATTCTGTCTTGTGAATCGACAAGAATATCCCGCGGTCCCCAGAACGCAGATGAATTTTCAGCCTGGCCAAACGTGCCCCATTGGGTAATGAAATTCCCGTTCGCATCGAATTTTTGGATACGATGATTCCATGTATCCGCCACATAGACATTATTATCCGAATCGACGGCAATACCCCACGGTTCATAAAATGTTCCGGGAGGTGCATCGCCGGTTGAAATATCGCCGAATTTACCCCATACCTTGATTACATCGCCATCCGGCGAAAGATGTTGAATCCGATTGTTCCCGCTATCGGCGACATACAATGATCCATCAGAAGCAACAGCAACGTTTCTGGGTTTCACGAACTCCCCGGGCTGCTTTCCTTCAGTACCGACGATCTTGTCCGGTACTAATGTAACGCCTTTCCCTTCATATGGATCAGCCTTGATTTCTTTTTCCTCAGCTGCCGTATTCGCCAAATTCCATACTTTGGAAGCAATATCCTTGCGGACGTATAAACGCATTTTCACGGAGGGCGTCCAATTTTCCAAACTCAAATCCTGGCCGGTTAACTCCGCATACTTCGCATAGTCGCGGAAGAACCAAATCCGGAACAGCGCCTCACGCATATCAGGATTCGTAATTGCATTGACAATGCGGTCATAAGTCAGGTTGAAATAATCCTGGTTTGGCCACCATATCCTGATGTAATCAAATTTGTAATAAGCATTGCCAACAACAGGTTCGATTTTCCCGTAATTCTTGTTTCCCACTAAAATCACCGGTGCTTTTCTAAGCTCCCGTGTCGGTTTGTCTCCATAAAAATTCTGTGTTGTAAAATTCCGTAAATACCACCAATAGGGGTAAGTTGTTTCATCGTCATAGGCAACTTCCATCGATAGACCATCGGTAGTACGTCTCGATAATTCCTTGATTTGCTCGAAAGCTTCCTTGGGGCCCCGTGCCATATGAGCATACACAAGGTATTCCGTGGGGTTGTTGTAATTGATGTAAGCTGCCATGGCAGCTGTGCGGGCTGTCAACACCGCAAGAAAAACCAGAAATGCTGTATAAAGGTTTCGCAGCAACCTCCAGATATCCCAATTGTTGATCAATGACCCCAGCGCCCATCCGGAGAGGATGACAACGATAAGGTTCAGGACGATGAAACCAGTAACCTGAATAGACGCCAGGTTTTCCCCGTGCGTCTTCCAGTCGAAACCGGTTGCCCCGATGATCAGCGTGATCATTTTCGAAAGGCTGAGAACAAACGTAAAGACCAATGCAACCGTCAATATACCCTTACGTTCTGTGAAATACCGCCAGTTGAAATTATCGAAGAGTTTACCAATCGCCCAACCGGCAAGAAAGATCATGGGCAGGGCAATATGGCAAGTCAGCCAGGGCATCTTTTCGCCTGCGATCGAATAAGCAATACCACTGGTAATCGTCCAGAAAAACATCATCGGCACGAACAAGTTTTGATTGCTATCGACTGGTTCGACCGATGAATGCTCTTTATTATTGGTTCTACGATATATCTTTTTTAGATATATCCATAAAGCAGTCAACGTGCCAAGCGCCGGCAGATATTCATAAATTGGTATCTGTAATCCAATGTAGTAATACCACGGCTGATTGCCTCTTTTGACACCTTGCTGCTCCAACCAGTATCCCAATGAACCGACAATACCGGACACAAATCCATTCACATTCGTCAGAAAAGTTGTATACAGCAGCGTGAAGGGGATATAGAAAATACCGGCATTAATCAACCAAACTTTTGTATTCCACAGCAGCCCAACCGCAATCGATAGCAGCACAATAGGAATGAAAACGAATAACCCCTTGATGATATTGGAAACATCATAATTCGTCGGATCCATACCGAGCATTTTCATCGGGAAAGGTGTAAGCTGCGGAAGCACAAACGACCCAAGCAAAACAAGCAGTCCAAAAGCCCTGTTTTCCCTGATGTTTTCCCACAACAACCCGCGAATGGCAAAGTACAAACCAAGTAAAGCCGAAATTATCGAGAGTATCAAGGGTAAAGCAACCAAAAGCGATGGCAATCCGGTTTCAGCAGCAGCGGCATCCTGCATTACCCCTTCAGCCGGAATCACTGCGACGGCAGAGTTATACATCCTGATTCCCATCATCACCATAAGCAACACTAGTGAAACGATTAGAGCAATGATAAAAGGATTCTTGTATTGCTTTCTCTTCCAGTCTTTTCTGAGAATATTAACTACGAAAACCATACCCAGAAAAATCATTGCCTGTGCAGTATAAATAAAAGCGGTTTCTTTGGTGGTGTAATGCAGCGTGGTTGCAGCAGTGAGCCAAAATGTATACTTCGCCTCCCCGGTTTCCAGATACCGGAGAATTGCCCAGATGGTGATGATGCCAAAAACTATCACGAAAGCTTCGTTACGCACATACCGCCCGTAATACAACATATAAGGTGAAATCAACAGCAATGCGGACGTAGCCAGCATGCCTGTTTTTCCCAGATAACGTTTGAATTTCCACAAGAAAACAATCGCCAGAACACTAAATACAGCAGCAGGGATTCTGGCAGTAAAGTCATTATCCCCGAAGAAAAAATAAGACAGGGCTAAAAGATGAAACTGGAATGGCCCATGGGTAAGAGGGGTATGAGCATACCCCATGCCTTTGTACAGACGCCATGAATAATATACATGTGATGTTTCATCATGACTAATTGTTCTCGCCCCCAGATCATAAAACCGTGAAACCAAAGCAAGTACCAAGATAGCTATGAAAATTGTGGTACCAATTGTTAGTTTAGTTCCTTCAAGAAGAGGTTTATCAAACCAGTGTATTGACTTCCTTTCTTGATTTTCCATACCTGCTCCTGTTCGATAGTGTGTTAATATCTGCGATTGGAAATTATCGTTTTTTCGTCGAAAGTTTCAAAGCGTCGATTTCTTTGGCAGTCAGGGTACGCCATGAACCGGGTTTCAATTTTCCCAAACGCAGATTCCCGATACGTATGCGGATAATTCGTATTACCGGTAAACCTGTCAGTCTGCCCATCTCGCGTATCTGCCGTTTTTTCCCTTCCCGCAAAACAACAGACAACCAGGCCGTTTTATTTTTATTGGTATTGATGATTTGAACGCTGGCAGGTCTCGTTTTGTAACCGGTTTCGAGAACAACACCCCGCCTCCATGCACGCAGTTGTTTCTCGTCAGGGATTCTCGAAACCAGCACTTTGTATTCTTTTTCATGCTGATACCGCGGGTGCGTCAACAAATTGGTCAATTCCCCGTCATTCGTCAAAAGAATCAATCCTTCGCTGTCGATATCCAGCCGTCCGACGGGAAAGAGATGCCCGTCAACCGGCACCAAATCACGGACTGTTGTCTGGGCCGTATTCGTTTTGGATGCAGAAATGACACCACGCGGTTTGTTCAGCACAAGATAGACTGTTTTTTCACGGGCAAGGATTGGTTTCCCGTCCAGCAAAATCCGATCTCTATCCGGATCCGCTTTCATGCCAATTTTAGCAATGTCGTGATTTACTGTTATTCGTCCGTCCAGAATAAGTTTTTCACAGAAACGTCTGGAGCCTATTCCGGCACGGGCAAGTATTTTTTGCAATCTGATTTCCATACTACTCCTAAGTCAAAACGTATTATAACGCAGTCGAAACTGGTTAAACAAGAAAAAGAAAGCGAAAACAGACCAGGCAATCTCACCGACACACATCGGTTCCCGGTAACAAACGAGGGAAACAGCCGGTTCTTCCTGATGGTTTTCAGTCTGCTATATCTGACAATCGTAGGTTACACCATAACCGGTAAAGAATAGCAAGTTGCTGACCCGGTAATCGATGAATATGCGCCATCCCAAACAACCGGAGTACAGACGAGATAAACTTTTCGATGGGGTATTGTCATTCCTGCGTATCAAGCGGAGGTAAGTCATTCAACGAAGAAAGGCCAAAGTACTGCAAAAAATCCGCTGCAGTTGCATAAAGAATTGGCCGCCCCGGACTATCCGCACGGCCGACTTCCTCGATTATCCCCTTGCCTAACAGGTTTTTAATGACTCCGTCACTATTCACCCCCCTGATTGCATCGACCTGGGGACGGGTAACCGGCTGTTTATAAGCAATGATCGCCAAAGCTTCAAGCGCCGCGCGACTTAACCGGTTGGTTGATTCAATGGCCATATACTTTTCGATTGCCGGGGCATACTCAGGAGCACTAATCAAACTCACAAGGTTCTTGTGTCTTTGTAAACGGATACCCCTTCCTTGCAGCGTTTCCTTCAAGCTATTCAGTGCATTTTCAACGTCGCGTAAACCGACATCCAAAATAGCGGATAATTGATGGACGCTTACAGGAGAAGGAGAAACGAACAATAAAGCTTCTATTACCGAACTCTTGTCTCCGCTGAGTTTCTTTTGCTCAGGCTTGTCTTTTTCACTTTGGTTTAAATCATTTGGCATGCTATAATCTGTTGGTCAATTTTTAATTGACAATTCATCTGTATTTACAAGGAGTTTGTTGGTTTGCTTGCAAGGGAGAAATTATACCATTCAATCCTAATGGCTGCATTATTGGGCTTCGTACTTGCCATCACAGGCTGTACGACAAAAAAAGTTACCCCGGTAGCAGAAATTAGCCTGACGATTATTGCCGATGGGGCAAAGAACGTTGTTAAAGTCGCTCCTGGCAGCACTGTCGAAGATGCATTGGCAGCAGGCGGGCTGACACTTGGACAACTCGACCGGGTAGAGCCGCCAAAGTTCACGATAGTAACAGACGGATTGGAAATTAAAATCACCCGGGTTACGGAAGAATTCGATGTCGTCGAAGAAACTATCCCTTTCGAACAACAACTTCAGCCAAGCGAATTTTTATCGGAAGGAGACCAAAAAACCCTGCAAATGGGAGAAAACGGTTTAAAGGAAATCACTTTCAGAAGATTACTGGAAGATGGCGTCGAAGTATCCAGAAATCCGATTAAAACTGTTATCATCAAAGAACCTGTGCCGCAGATAATTCTGATTGGCGTCAAATCTTCGTTCTCCCCGATTGATATTCCCGGCAGATTGGTTTACATTGCTGACGGGAACGCCTGGATGATGGAACAAAACACATCGAACCGGATTCCCGTCGTTACAACCGGTGATTTGGATGGTCGAGTGTTCGAACTTTCTGACAACCGCAAATGGCTTCTTTTCACCAGAAAACCAAAAACCGGTGAGGATATCAACACACTTTGGGTAGTCAATCTGAAAAATCCGGACAAATTGCTCAACCTCGGTGTCAAAAATATCGTTCACTTTGCCAGCTGGAAACCAGGTTCACGCACGACGATTGGCTATTCGACAGTCGAACCCCGCGATACCGCCCCGGGGTGGCAAGCAAATAACAATCTCATCGAAGGTACATTTGGCGTCAGCGGCTATCTTTCCAGAAGAGAAACCATCATCGAAACGAACTCGGGTGGTATTTACGGATGGTGGGGTACCGATTACGCATACACAAATCAGACAAGCGACCAGATTGCCTATGCCCGCCCCAATGAAATCGGCGTTGTTGACATTACGGACAAAATTTCACGTCCTGTCAAAACAATCGTCCATTTCCAGACACGCGGAGACTGGGCATGGGTACCGGGAATTGCCTGGAGCCCCGACGGGCAGTTCATTTTTGCAGTCGACCACGGTACACCAAAAGGAAGTATCAAACCGGAAGAATCTACTATTTTCAATCTTGTTGCCTTGCCGGTAAAAAGCGGTGTGCCCGTTACGCTAAAAACCCAGGTAGGCATGTTCGCTTATCCACTTCCGTCACCGATTACCTCTTTACCGAATGGGGAAAAAGCATATACTATTGCTTTTCTGCAAGCGATACTCCCGAACGAAAGCGACATCAGCCGGTACAGAGTAAGCATCATCGATCGGGATGGCTCGAACTGGCATCCTGTTTTCCCGCCGAACGACGCTCAGGGAATGGAACCAATCAAACATTGGGGTGCCTGGTCTCCCGATACGCTTGCTGCTTCCGGTGACTATGCACTGGGAGTCATTTATCAAGGGAACTTGTGGATCGTGGATCCCGCTAACAACGAAGCCCATCAAATCACTGGCGACGGACGCATTACGCGGCTGGACTGGAAATAAACCAAACGAAACAATCACGAGGTATTTTTGGAGGTAGAACATTCTATGCGTGTATTAATCACCGGAGCTGCCGGTTTTCTGGGATCACACTTGTGTGACAAATTGTTGCGTGAAGGGCATCAAGTCGTCGGGATGGACAATTTCATAACCGGCAATCCGGATAACCTTGCCCATTTGGCTGGCAATGATCAATTTCTTTTTATCCGGCACGATGTATCGAATTTCATTTTCGTGCCCGGAAAAATCGATGCAGTCATGCACTTTGCATCTCCCGCAAGCCCGAATCAAGAGTCGCCTTACGGGTATGTCAACCTGCCCATCCAGACGATGAAAGCAGGCGCGCTGGGCACACACAACACCCTGGGAGTAGCCAGAGCACACAATGCCCGCTTCCTGTTGGCATCCACGAGCGAGATTTACGGCGATCCACTGGAACATCCGCAAAAAGAAGGTTATTGGGGACATGTCAACCCGATTGGGTTACGTTCCGTATATGACGAAGCGAAACGCTTCGCCGAAGCGCTGACCATGGCTTACCACCGCTTTCATGATCTTGATACCAGAATTGTCAGGATTTTCAACACATATGGACCCCGTATGCGTATAGATGACGGAAGAGTTGTCCCGAATTTCCTGCGACAAGCATTAAACAAAGAAGCACTGACAATTTACGGCGATGGCTCCCAAACCAGAAGTTTTTGCTATGTCGATGATTTGATTGACGGCATTTACCGCTTGTTGGTCTCTGACTACCATCAACCGGTAAATATCGGCAATCCGACTGAAACCAGCATTCTGGATTTTGCGAAAACGATCAACAATCTGACAGAAAACCCCGCCGGCTTTGTTTACGAACCGGCAAACAGGTTGGGGGGGGACCCCCAACGCAGAAGGCCTGATATTTCAAGGGCAAAAGAAATCCTGCACTGGACACCGAAAATCTCCCTTCAGGAGGGGCTTCTGAAAACCATCCCGTATTTCAAGGCAAAGATGGGAGTTTAACGATTCGATGGTATTCACGTCAATTCTCAACAATCCACGAGAAAGAAAACGCTTCCTACGCTTTGCTGTTGTTGGTACGATCGGGGCAATCATCGATTTTGGAACATTCAACATTTTGTTCCAAATTGTGCACATTCAGCCGGTTGTTGCGAGCATTATTTCTTTTACAGCGGCAATCACAAGCAACTATATCTGGAATCGCTATTGGACCTATCCCGATTCCCGGGAAAAGAATATTTCGAAACAGCTAATTCAATTTGCCTTGGTAAACCTGGTTGGTCTGGGGATTCGTACCCCGATTTTCTGGGGGTTGAGCAGATTATTTGTTGCCATGCTCAACGCAGCAGAACTTACTTTCACGTTTGCATCCAACAAGGCATTGAGTAACAATGGCGCTCTTGCAATAGCGGTTGTCGTTGTCATGTTCTGGAACTTTTTCGCAAACCGTTACTGGACATTTAACGATGTTGAATAATCCGGTGTGAAGATTCCTTTTTCCTACCTTATAATTTAATCATCCATGGGAACACAGTCATCATTCTATTCTCGGAAGCAAAATGAAAACAATGAAAAAAATCATTCCAATTTATACATCCAGAGGTGATTTGGGAGGCTTTCTGGTTTACCCGTATATTTTCAACCAACAAGGGGAATGGGTTGGCTGGGTAACATCTCAGCGCGAGGTTTACTCCGTTCTGGGCAATTACGTTGGCTGGTTGAGCAAAGACCCCAGAATTCTGCGTAAGAGAAGTTACGATTTTTCCAAACCACGTCTCCAACCGCCGTATCCTCCCAAAAGGCTCCGTCCTCCCGCCACTGTTCCCCTGGCGCCGCTGATGTCAGAACTCACCTATGCAACCATCGATGTGCTACTTGAAGAGCCGGAAAGATTAAGCACGGCGGATTCCGATGATTTGCGGGAAGATATGGACTAACTATTACCAGCAGCACCAATCCGGGTGTACTTATGGCAACCGAAGATTTTCCTCAGGAAACGACTGAAAATTCTCCATACCCCATCCCTGACGACGAAAAACCGATCAATTCCAGCGTCAGGTCGCTCATGGAATTAATCGATATCGTCTCCGGAAAAAGCCTTGAACTTTCCCGCCATCAGGAAGACGGGGGGTATGCGGATATCGTACCGTTCCCGTTTTTGGCCATCGTCGGGCAGGAAGAAATGAAACTGGCACTACTGCTAGCGATCATCAATCCCCAAATGGGTGGGGTATTGTTGATTGGGCCCAGAGGAACGGGAAAAACCACCATCGTTCGCAGCCTCATCGATTTGCTGCCCAAAGTGCCAAGGAGCCTTTGTTTTTACGGCTGTTTGCCCGAGGACATCGAAAAAGGGGGCATGGATGCTGTGTGTCCGGTTTGCGCAAAAAAATATGCGATGGGTGAACCCATCTCCGTGATGGACAGTGTCAGACTGGTTGATTTACCGTTAAACTCAAAAATCGAAGATGTCATCGGCGGGCTGGACGAAAAAGTATCAACCGGCGAACGCACCAGAATGAAAAAAGGGTTGCTCGCACAAGCCGACCGGAATATCCTCTATGTCGATGAAATCAATATGCTTTCGGACGAAATCGTGGATGTAATTCTCGATGCTGCATCTCAAGGTCATTACACCGTGCGCAGAGGGCCTATATCAGCAACGTACCGTTCGAAATTCATCCTGATTGGCTCGATGAATCCGGAAGAGGGAAATTTACGTCCCCAAATCATGGACCGGTTTGGCTTGCGCGTAGTCGTTCAGGGATTACAAGATCCCAAACAACGCCTTGAAGCCTACAAACGCGTGAACATGTACACCCAAAACCCTTACCAAATCTCCAAACAATATCAAACGCAAACCTTGATAGCAAAAGACGAAATCCAGACGGCCAGAGAATTGCTGCCAAAAGCAGTGCTTTCCGATGAAACTGCAAAGCTCGGTCTCGAATTAATCTCCAAGCTTAAAATCGATTCGTTGCGCGCTGAAATCACGCTCTTCGAAGCCGCAAAAGCTTATGCAGTCGCTGACAACCGAACAAAAGTAACCGGCGATGACATTATTAAAGTCGCACCGCTTGCACTCAGGCTGCGACGTTCCACGTTCATCGCGGACTATCTAAGCCAACAAAAAGAAGAGAGCAAGGAATTGCACGAAATCCTCAACGAAGCCGGTCAATCCCGCAAACAAAATCCGGAAAAAGAAGAATAACGATGTCATCCATTCGGGTAATTTCCGGAAAAGCCAAGGGCAGAAAACTGAAATCTGTTCCCGGAACAATCACCAGACCCATTACAGACAGGGTTAAAGAAGCGCTCTACAATATCATCGGCGCCGATATCTTCGATGCAACCATGCTAGACCTTTTCGGAGGCACTGGCAGTGTCGGCATCGAAGCGCTTAGCAGGGGAGCAAATTTCGTCCGCTTCATTGACAAACACAAATCGGCTGTCAAAACAATCCGGGAAAACCTGAAATTAACCGGTTTGTCAACACATGCAGAAGTCTTCCAAAACGATGCTTTGAAAATCCTTCGCAAACCGGCGGATAGAGCATTCGATTATCTTTATGTTGCCCCTCCGCAATACAAGAATATCTGGGAAAAAACCATGCAGCTGCTCGACGAGAATATTGCCTGGTTGTCAAACGATAGCTGGGTCATTGTCCAGATACATCCGGTCGAATACTATCGTCTGTCACTTGCCCATCTCGCCGAATTTGATCAACGCGATTACGGCAGCACGAAGCTGGTTTTTTACGCGTTGACCAACCCGGAAGAATCCTGAAACCTGTTCTCACAATTTGCCGAAAAACAAAATCAGGGAACTGTCGTGTATTACCCGGTTCCCTGATAAGTATGTTCCTGAATGTTTCCTGAAACTTGTTGGCGAATCAATCGGCTAAATCGCTCGTATCCTCCGCCTCGACTGCGTCTTTCAGATATTCATCCAACTGCGGTTCGATGAGTACAGGCTTGATGTGTTTGGCGACAATTTCCCGCGTATCATGCACTTGCAATAGATTGAATAATTTACTGAATTTCTCTTCCCAGGCTTGTTCGATTTTTGCTTTGTCAGCGTCAGGTAACTGCCAGGCTTGCTTTTTGAAAACACCAATTGCCCGTTTTCTGGTTTTGTAATAAAACTGCTCGTCCGATTGACCCTCTTTGCGTTCTCCGGCATGGTTCTCGCGTAAATATGCATAAATTTCCTGACGCAATTCATCGGGGATCAGGTCATAGAAAATATTTTGGAAGTTCGTTGCAAGATGGACTTCAACCGCTTCGGCTTCGACAAATTTTCCAAAAGCATCTTCCGGCAAGGTCGAAGCACCATGTTGAACAGCACCACCCATACCATATTCGTCACGAGCAATTCGGGTAAGCCGTAGCATTGTATCGAAATCAACTTTCACCTTGGCAATCGAGCCGTCCGGTAAAACAACACCACCGTGAGAAGTTCCGGTTTGGATGCTGATTTTGCTCAATCCGGTTTCCCCGGGTGCGATTTCCGAGAGGTGAGTACGATACTCATCCATATAAATACGCAATTCTTCAGGTGTGGAATTGTGCCCGCCAACCTCGCCGATTTCGCCGCCAACCGATACGGTAACGCCTTCCGGCTGAGTCTTGCGGATAAACGCCGTAAACTCCGCGGATAATGTCGTGTTCAGTTTTTGCTGTTCGGGGATTGACGTTTTGCTCAAATCGACCAAAGTCGACGCATCGATATCGATATTGTAAAAGCCCGCTGCGATTGCCTCGACAATCAAGTCTTTTATCGCACTGATTTCACTCTCTCTGTCAGCAGCAAATCGTTTCGAAGATACCTGGAAATGATCACCCTGAATAAACACAGGGCCCCGGAAACCTTCGTGAATTGCTGCGGCGAGCAAACTGGTCACATATTCCGCCGGCCTTTGGTCTGTGTACCCCATTTCCGACCGGGCAATCTCGAAAATGAACGCACCGCCATTAATCCTGTTTGCCACTCTGAAAACTGCACATGCCGCATTGTAAGAAAGTGCCCGTAAATTGATTGCCGGGACAGTAAATGTAATCGGGGTTTCCCCGCGTCCCCTGGCAAGATACAAATCATTGATCGATGCCGGGAATATTCCCAAAGCCAGAGCTATTTTCCGCGTCAGGTATCTCGCCAACCCCTGTTGATTACCGGTTCCAATCGCGGACAATTCAGCAAGCTTATAGATGTTTTTTTGCAAAGAATCGATATCGTTGACCTTCACCAAACCGTCTTCAAACGAGACACTGTTGCCTAGCAAAGCAAGCAGGGTTTGAATTTTCGTGTTCACATTGCAACTCCTTCCTAAAATATTGCGTATATAATAATAGTAGCCAATATGCCTGTTTGATTATAAACGAGAAAAGAAAACAAGCAAGGTATGAAAGCCGTGAAGTTGCCATTCGTGAGCACTCAGGCTATAATAAAAACAGTTGACCAAACCAGCAGAGAAATGAGGAGGATTTTATGAGCGACCTTTTCGATAAAATTACCGGTAATCAGGATATTTTCAAAAAACTTGCAAGCAAAATACCAGGCTTCAATGGATATATCGAAAGACAAAACAGAAGAGCAGCCGACAAAGTCTTACGTGAAACGATTGCATCCCATTTTGAGGAATTGTACAAAAAAGTTTCCGCCCTTCAGGAAGACTTCATCAGCCAGGGAGAAATTCTCTATGTCGATGACCTGGAAAAAGCGGCAATCAAAATCCGCACTTTCATCGACCGCATCAAAACAGCATCCTATGGCTATTCAGGATTTTTCGATGCCATGAAAATCAACGAAGATGAATTGAAGCAGGTTTATGAATACGATCTTTCCATGGTCGAACTGGAAGACGAAGTATCACGTGCCATCGAAAACGTCGAGGCTTCCATGGGTAGTGACGGCTTGCAGGCGGCAATCAGAAATTTGATCAAAAAGGCCGCGGAGTGCGTCGAAATATTCAACAAACGGGATGAAGTTATCACGAAAGCAAACGACTCAGCATTAACCGAGTAATTATTATTAATTTAGAAATATCAGAGATGGAGGAACAGTAATGGCAAGAATATTTGACGTTGTCGAATATCCGGATGAGATGAAGGGTGAAATCGTTCATCGTTTTCCTGAAACAGGATATGGTGATTTCCGGATTGGTTCACAAATCATCGTCAGGGAATCACAAGCAGCGGTTTTTTTCCGTGACGGTCATGCATTGGATGTTTTCGGCCCTGGCAGGCACACTATTGCCACCGCCAACATTCCGCGGCTCATCGATTTTATCGGGAAAGCGTTCAACAACCGCACTCCTTTCACTGCGGAAGTTTATTTCGTTTCGATGCGCGAATTCGTCGATAAAAAATGGGGCACCCCTCAACCGATTATCGTCAGCAATCCAGGGATGGGACTTGGCGTTGCGCTTTTACAGGGCTTCGGCACTTACTCGTTTCAGGTATCAAAACCCCAGCAATTCGTAACCCAAATTGTCGGTGCACAAGGCGTTTTCAGAACGAGTGATATCGAAAACCGGCTGCGCGACGTCTTGCTTTCAGATTTGACAGACTTGCTTGGCGAAACAGCCGCAAAGCATAGTGTCGTCGAACTGATTTCAATGGTCAACGAACTTAGTGCTGGTGTACGCGCCAAAGCACAGGATCATTTTGCATCACTCGGTTTAACACTCAAAACCTTCCTGATTGCAAACCTCAAACCATCGACCAAATCCGCAGAAGAGCTGCGGGCAATGGGTATGCTGGATATGGATACTTACACACGCTTGCAGGCAGCTGATGCACTCCGTGATGCCGCACAGAACCCCAGCGGGGGAGCGGGTCTTACTGCAGGGATTGGTGCAGGCGTCGGTATCGGTAACGTGATGAGCCAGACTCTTTCCGGAATGAATCAAAACGCCAATTCCCAAAAAGCAGCTGCGGGGGCGGGCGCATCCGGGGCTATGTCCAATGTCATGACACCCGGTGAAGCAGCCGCTTTTCTGAAAGTTTCCGAGGAAGATGTCATCGCTGCGATCGAAGCAGGTGATCTCAAAGCACGAAAACTCGGCAAAGCATACCGCATCAGCAAAAATTCGCTTGAAGAATTTCTGGGTGGATAACCTGCCATCCTGA
>CAYWFK010000061.1:0-16963 GCA_964457375.1 uncultured Anaerolineales bacterium | reverse complement strand
CGGCCATTTTCATTTCATCGTATTCTATTCCACTGGCTTGAGAAAAGATTATTAGCAAGTATCTTTAAACAAACCATCCCTGACGACATTAATCATCAGGGATAGGATATTGTCAATCAATACTATTGATTTATTTTTTCCCTACGTTCAGCAATTTGTTCAGGGGTTTGTTGTTCACCCAAACACGTACCGAATGAATATCGGCAAATTGCAAAACAGTATTCGTAATCTGTTCCTTGATGCGTTTGCTCTCGCATTTATTCTTCGGCTTGACGAAAGTACCCGAAAGGTAGACATTTGCGGAGTTCGTCTTTGCATTCACAGAAACTTTGTCGACACTCAAATCCGATCGATAGATGGGATTATAACCTTCGCCGACGAATTTTCTTTTGATGCGGAAAAGTGACTGAAGTGCTCTGGTAATGTCAGTTCCGCGCTTTCCGGTTGCATTAACGCCAGGATAATAATAAATCAAGCTATCCCCGCAACCGAATTGTCCACCGGTATTCTTGCGGAACAAGTAATAACGCAAACCGCGTGCTTTACCAGTCGCTTGCGTTTTCGCAACCGGTACGGCAGTTGGCAAAGGTGGTGCTGCGACTACATCCAGATTGTAACCGGAGAAATCGGCATCGAATCTATCAACTGCAACCCAGCAATTTTCATTTTCATCACCGTTGTCCAAAATCACCCATGACGCATCTTCGCTAATCCCAAGCAGTTTGTATTCTCCCCCTGCTTTCAGGGATTTTTCAAGATCGTAGGCTTCGCCGGGCCCTCGATAGCAATCAGCATCTTTCACCAACTTGAACAATTCCGGTTGCTCAACGGCTTCGACCGTTGGCAGAGGCGGTGCAGCAACAATATCCAGATTGTAACCTGAGAAATCTGCGTCGAAGTTATCGGCTGCAACCCAGCAATTGTCTTTTTCATTGCCGTTATCCAACAGTACCCAAGACGCATCTTCACTAATCCCAAGCAATTTGTATTCTTCACCTTCCGTAAGGGATTTGGCTATGTCATACGCTTGTCCGGGTCCCTGATAACATTCAGAATTTTTTAGCAATTTGAATGCAGAAGGTTGCTCGATTATTGGCACCAGGGTTGAAGTTTCGGTCGGTACAACAGGGCTTACAGGCACTTCCGTATCAGGAACTTCCGCTTTGGTCGGTTCCTCCTGCTCCGTCGAAACACTAACAACCTCTTTTGTCGGCATCTTTGCTGATTCCAACAAACCCGGATTGCTTTTTTGGAAGAACATCCAGCAGCTAGCTGCTATCAATCCTAACGTTAATACCCAAAGTAAAATAATAAAAAGTTTTTTCATTTCTCCCTCTAATAATAGGTTATAAATTTCGGCTCAAACCAAACGGATACCTTCTCGCTCTTGTCTTTCCCGCCTGGCAAGATCCCGGTTCAGTATTTTACCATCATTTTTCCATTTTTCACAATATTCCAGCCAATTTCCATCTAATATCTCATTAATCAAAAACATCCTTTGCAGTCAATTATCAGCAATGCAAAGGATGTTTACAGGTTATGATCGTTTCGGTTTATCTACTTATTTCCGACATAAAGCAAATCGCCTAATAGTTTGTTATTTACCCATATATGCAGAGAATTAATTTCATCGAATTGCAAAATAGTATTCCATATCTGAGCACGCATACGCTTGCTCTCACAAGCATCCTTTGGTTTGACAAAAGTACCTTTCAGATGAACATCTACGGAATGGGCGGCATAATTTACGGAAACGCTCTTTACACTCAGGTTCGATTTATATACCGGGTTGTAATCCTTGCCAATAAACTGTTTTTTGGACTTGAACAACGCTCTCAAAATATCCGTGACACTATCCTCAAGACTACCTTTGGACTTGATTCCGGTATAAAAATAGACAAGGCTGTCTCCGCACCCGAATGGGCCGCCTGTATTCAGACGGATCAAATAGAACCGCAGTCCCTTTTGCTGAGGGGTTGCCGTCGGTGACATCGTAGGTGTCGGAGGTGCTTCGACGGATTTCAAATTGTAATCGCTCAAGGATTCATCAAACCTGTCACTCGGAATCCAGCAACTCTTTTCACCATTTCCCATGTCGAGCAACACCCATGAAGCATCTTCGTTGATCCCCAAAGCAATGAATTCAGCACCTTCCAAAATGTACCGGTCAATGTCATAGCCGTATCCAGGTCCCTTATAACAAATCCCATTCATGATAAGCTTAAACCGTGGTGGCAACGGAGTCGGTGTGATTGTCCATGTCGGAGAAGCGGTCTCAGTCGGTGTATTTGTCCATGTCGGAGTAATCGTTACGGTCGCTGTTTCCGTATTCGGTATTGCCGTATTCGTGGAAACAGGTGCTGAAGTCGTTTCTTCAACAACTGGTTTTTCGGTTGCCGGCTGATTGGACGATTGACATCCGGAAGCCAGTAAACCAACGACTGCCAGCATAGCAAAGATGATCTTTTTCCTGTTCACATTATCCTCTTGATTATTATCCAAATAAGGTTTTTCTTACGCATGCTGCTACTACGAAAAAACCGCAGCATTGTTCAAATCTTCAATTACCATTTTACCGTCTGCATTCTTCTTGAACTCAATCATTCCTTGCGGCACATGATTGGTCACTTCAAGGTACCCATTGTCCATATATTCCCAAATTACCTGAAACGGCTCTTTTCCTTCCACCCATTTTTCAACAATGACAATCCCATGACCCGGTAATATCGTAAACGCAACCTGCCGCGGGTCATCAGGATTGAGCAATGATTGAGCTCTGGAAAACGCTCCTTCAATTCCTTTCGCCTGGGCTTCGGTGGAACAAGAAACCGGGAATGAGTAAAAAGCCGGGTCCAGATGAACGTGCTCAACTTTTTCCGGATCGAACGACACAATACCCCGATGCCCATGAAGTTTAGACCGGGACACAGGTACTTCCACGATGCTCCCGTCACGCTTTCGGTACATCACTTTGGGCAAATTTCTGTCGATGGCATACATCTCGACAGCCTCCGACGAAGGCGGATCATTATGTTTTCCTTCGACATGTTTGACAACAGCACCTTGTCCGTCTTGCCGTACCCCTGTAATCACGGCCAGATCATCTTCTGTGATGCTGTCTTTCTCTACCGGTCTGGCACTGCCTGTAATTGTCGTTACCAATGCTTTTAGCTGATCATCCCAGGTAGCAAAACAACCCTCGCTGTACTGGCTTGATATCGTCTCGGCAACTGCCGGCACATGAATTAAATCTGCAATGCGAATCATTTGCGTGAAAAAATTCCGTTTCCCGAATTCACGTGCAGCATTGAGCATTGCTGGTATGGTCTCCAGCCCTGCCCAAACATCATGAGAAATCAACCCGTCTTCAACCCGATGGTTGGTTATTTCATGGGTGCTTACAGCAGTCACCAGACGCAGGATGATTTCTTCGTAGAACATTTCAATATCGTTCGCATCGATTTTCGGATAAGCGCCAACCAAATCGAACAAATAAGCCGTTTCCGGTTTATCATCGCCAACAACCAACAAAATTCGGATGCTTTTCGTCTGCCCCTGAACCATTCTCAACAATGCCAGAATTGGTCCTCCGCGGTTGCCCTGCTCGAAAAGAACCTGGTAAGCATTATCCGCCAACCCCTGAAATTTAAGCGCTTCAGAATCAAACGGTTCTTTTCTCAGCGCCTCGTCAAGCGTTTTTAGCATTCGCTTGAATTCATCAGGCTTGATATGAACAATTGTCATTACCGTGGGCATTTTCGCCAGCTTAAATCGCCTCCTGCCGGTAAATAACAACGCCTTTCTCCAATTAACAACTTCACCGAATTTTGCAGCTGTAATCAGCAAATCCGTCTCGTCATCAGGTTTTTCCTGAACCAAATGCCCAAACTTCGCAAAATGTTTTTTCATGCCATCCACAACATTTCGCACAATTTTGTCTTCATCATCCATGACAAAAGATACACGGACTTGTTTAAGCCATTGGTGAACATTGAAAGAATATTTTTCCATTTTTTACCTCACAGGGGATTCCTTCTTCGAAGTATACCATCCTTCGAGTCTGAATGATTTTACTAAAAAATCGCCCAGTCTAGGCGAAACAACATTAAGATAATATAAAAGTCCGGCCTGCTTGGGAAGAATTACCTCCGGTTTATAATGTTCTGTCACACGGACAACGGCTGCGGCCACCTTCTCAGGCTTGATTTTCGCCGATATCCATGGCACTTCCAAATTATCAATCAGAGGTGTGTCCACCCTTCCGGGGAATATCGTGGTGACCTTGATGCCTTCGTCTTTCAACTCCTGCCGCATCACTTCTGCCAAACCGCTCATCGCGAACTTGGCGGCGACATAAGGCGCATCCATTGGCAACCCCTTTTTCGCATCCATACTTGTTATGATTATCAAATGCCCCCTTCCCCTTTTTCTCATATCAGGCAGTACATCCAGAATAAAATGAACACCTCCATAAAAATTCACAGCCATCGATTCTTCAAGATGGTCAACTTTCAATTCCCGGATTGGAGAACGCACATACGCACCGGCATTAACAACAAGAATATCAATTTGCCCCCATTCGTCAAGCACTTTATTGACAGCCGCAAACACTTGTTGACGGTTGGTCACATCGGCAGGGACCGCCAAGGCACTGCCCCCCTGGCTGCGAATTTCCTTTGCGGCGGTTTCCAGAACATTAGGCCTTCTGGCTACCAAAGCGATTTTTGCGCCTTTTTGTGCAAACGACCTGGCAATTTCCTTACCGATACCACTAGACGCACCAGTCACGATTACTGTTTTTCCTTCTAACGGGTTTCCCTTCATTATGGCTGATCCTTTTCCTTCATTTGCTTCATTTGTCTGCGATACTTATTATATGCCAATTCAACTTCCACAATCCCATTTTGCCTGCCAATGATCCGGAACATTTTCAAAACAAATCTGTTGCTTCCAAATACAAGTGATTTTCAAGGTGAAAGAAGGCAAAGATAGATAGAAACCTTTTTGCACATTCCGTTTTGTTCCTTAATTACTTCGTTGCCATTACCAAAAAGCATCAATATTCTCCAAATCGGCACTCACGTTAAGAACACTAGCAAAGATGGAACGATGCGCACCAATAGACAATCGAAACAATTCGACATCACAACCAAATATATTTTGAACATGGCATTCGCTTTGATTCTTTGAAATAGTCAATGGCATTTAGGCACGTTTTTCCGTATCGCCGACATCCCCCCAAAAATACGGTTATCGAAACATATGCTAAATTTCGTCTATATCAGAATGCAGCATCACAGTTCGTCTAACCTTTTTCAGCCTTTTCATCGTCTCTTGAACTTGGCTGCAATCTGAGCATGACAATCAATATTCCAAAAACAATGATCAGACTGACAAATGCACCCAGATAAAATGAGACCGATCTATACATGAACACAACCCGATGATTTCCGGCAGGCACAGGCACAGCACGAAACAAAAAGTCTCCCCGCAATACCTTTTCACGCTGATTATCGACAAACACCTGCCACCCCGGGTAATAACTATCAGCCAACAACAGCCAGCCATCCGTCTTTGCAGTTACTTCGATATCAATCCGCTCAGGCGTCTCAGCAATAACAACAGCCTTTCCGGAAGCCCCCGAATGTTGACATGCCAAATGTCCGCTGTCAAGGCCATCTACGACAACTTCCTGCTCCGGATTGATATTCTCCGACACCAATGTCTCCCAACTTGTCTTCCCCGGTAAAACAGCCACAGCACACGGCATCCAGGTTACCCTTTGGGGTTTACCCCCTCGTGCTGAAAGCACAACACCTGTCGGGCTCGACTTACTGGCATGCCCGATAATTGCAACATTCATCAAATCCATTAGCTTGTTCGAAACATCAACCGGCAGTCTGTGTATATTTTTCATCAGGAATGCATATCGTTTTTGCACAATAGGATCATAATTGTTCACAGAAGCGATATCAAATAACATGTTTTGATTGGGCAACAACGTATCTATCAACGCAAACCAATTCCTGTCTGTCTGAAACGAATTAAACACAAAATAGTTTTTATATTTAATAACTCTCTCGTCATCAGCCGGGAAAAACACCCGATGTTGTTTTCCCTCACGTAGGATCGAATTCGGCAAATCAGGCTTTTTCCGATAATAATCTATCGAAATATCGGGATTCAACCGCCAACCTGCCAAACTCAAATCCAGAACGACAACAAGCACTAATGAAACCTTCCATAAATATCTGCGTTTGTCTTTCATTTCGGGTTCGCCGGGTTTTGGCGCAGTTAAATTCAAAAAACCCATGGACAAAGCCCAAATACTTGTAACAGCGGCAGCAGCAAGAAATGTTGTTTTTACGTCTTTGAGCAAATACACTGCCAAACCGGTTCCCACAAGAATCGCAAAAGCGCCCATGGTTGCAAGCCTTGACCAATACAAACCTCGCCCGGTCGGGCGCACCCAGTTTTCAAGCGCCTCATCACCAAGTAAAATCATGCAAAAAATCGCCAAAAAAGTCAACCGTGTTGGTGCCTGAAACATCGAGAAAGTAGGTACATGCCGATACAACCATGGGAAAACCGGTGTGTTTTTTCCCAATGAGAGTAAGAAGACCATACTAATAGAACCGATCAAGAACCATTGAAAAGACTTTTTCACGAATATTGGTGAAACAAAGCCAGTATGGTTGAAATCTTTTTCGTGGCTTGTTGATTTTCCGAAAATGATTCTGAAAAAAGCAATTACGCTTAACACAAATGGTATGAAACCAAAATAGATGGCGTCTTCCCAAAAATTCGCATATCCCCAGTAATTCCCCGTTGCAGGATTACCGAAGGCATTCGGTGCAATCAGTCCAAGAAAACGCCATGGCCAGAAGGAATAGGTCATGGCATAAGCAAAATCGACAGACGATGCACGCTGGGATTGCAGAAGATACTCGGCCGTAGGCAACAACTGGATGGCGGCCAAACCGAAACCGATACTAACAGAGGCTGCCAATGGAATTAAATCCCCCACGACACCCCTAATCTTTGCACCCCATTTTGTTTTGCCAATTCCAACATTTTCCCTCTTTTTAATAATTGCAAAATAGAGATACCAGAAAAAGACAAAAATCAATGTATACCAGGTTGTTTGTGCATGCCCCGCAAGCAGTTGAAAACCACATGCTACACCAAGCCTGACAAGATTATTCCGGGTTGCTTCCCTGACCAGTTTTGTAGCAAAATAGATGACCCACGGAAACCAGGCAATAGCCGCATTGATACTTGGGAATCCTGCACGTGCCACCAGATAGCCTGAAAGTCCGAACGACAATGCGCTAATTGCCTGAGTAAATCTGGAGTAACCCAACGCTTCGGTCAGCCAAATCATACCTGCTCCGGCAAACAGGATATGAAGAATGATCAGGGTTGTCATCCCCCTTGCCAACCCCGGAACGCCACCAAAATAATAAAGTAATCCGCTCAACCAGTTTGGCGGATAAAACAAGGCAGTCTGGTAATTGCCTGCCAAAGGTGCTCCCATCCCAAGCAGCGGATTCCATAAAGGCAAAACACCCTTTCCCAGCCATTTCCATGCAAAACTCCACCAAGGGACGAATTGCATCGAAGTCGTTCCCCAATAAAAAACATGACCCTGAAACAAAAAGGGTGAAAAGATAATCATTATTCCCATTAGCAGCGGGAGTAACAAAAACGCCTTCGAAGAATAAAATCGGACGGTCATCTTCCGAAACGTATCCGGCAATTTTACAGATAAATTATCCACTACCTTAACATCCATTTCTTAATAATCGGTGGCACTTTTTGATGATTAAACCAAACTATCAACAAAACCAATAAAACCAAAAAGAAAATTCCCGTCCCCCAAAAAACACTCATTGGTGTAAAAACAAAAGCAACCGAATGCCTGCCTTCGCTCAATGCAACCCCTCTTAAAATCCCATGCGGTCGCAGCATTTCCGCATTCTTTCCGTCTACGAACACTTTCCAGCCGGGATAAGCAATTTCAGAGAGCACAAGCAAACCCGCACCGTCTGCTCTGATCCGGATTGAATTCGGGGTTCTCTGCACAATTTTCGCATAACTAACCTGCCCCTGTTTCGATGATATTTCATTCTCCATCCACACTCTTGGACGGTATTTCTCATTCCGATACCAATATAGTCGATTCATTCTTTTTATCAGGGTCAATTCCCCGGTATCGATTTCAAAAGCAGAAACGACATACTTGACATTCAATAAACCCAACAATTCGGGGTCGGGTAAATATCCCTGATTATCACTCGCCGGGTCTCCGTTCTCGAAAGGTGGTATGGTTACGCTATAACCATGCGCAGGTACGCCGGCTGCTTTTTGCATATACTCCGCATAGTAGATTAATTGCAAAGGATTTACACCATCAGCCAACTCAAGCCCATAATTCATTGCGACATTTTGAGGCAGTGAATACGAAGGAGAATACACGCGGAATATCTCTTTGTCAGCAGTGATTGTTTCAGCCAGTATTCTGGCGTCTTTATTGATCTCATCCTTGTTTTTGTATACAACAGCAGAAGTATCAAACAAAACCAAGTCTGCAAGGATCAAAATAAAGCTCATCATAAATAAAACATTTGGATTCGCCTTTTCTTCGATTGCCAGTAAAACAATAACCACTCCTGCAAAACAAGCCAAAACACCCCATAATATGTTTGTGGGGAGCGAATGTGTTGCAAGGGACAATCCCAAGGCAATCAGCCCGACGAATCCCCCCCATCCCATCAGTACCAATCGGACCGTGAATTTATTGATGGCTTTTTTGCGATAAAACATGCGGTCAGCAGCAATCGCAGATAAAATTCCAAAAGCAAATCCTGTGGCAAAAAAGCTTCTCGGTGGCACCCGCAACAAACGAATTCCGGGGATCTTTGCAAACAATCCTGCTACACCAATATTGGATCCAAGTGAAATGATAACCAGGAAGATGCTGGCCAGTCCCCAAAAGCGCACATCAGGATTATCGTAATATCCAACTATACTTATCACCACAAAAACCAATACGATTCCACCGGAATAGATTGTCCATTCGTGAAACGATTTTGGTATTGGGAAAAACAGCCCCAGCAATCTGCCAGGCGGAAGTGAATATGTAAGTACATTCTTCGCTTCCAGTAAGTTTCGTGTGGAATGTTTCACGAATTCCAATAATGGCAAAAGCAAGGGAGCAGACAAAAGCAAAGAAATAATGCCCGTGAACATTATTACTTTGAAGTTTCCCCAAAAGAACAGCAGCCTATTCCTGAGATTTGTTTTCAACGGGATACCATTGTCAATATAGTGGCTATGCGCAAGCATGTAGAATCCCCACAATCCCCCGGCATATACTGCCCAGCGCGGATCCGCCGTAATAATCAATGACAAGATAACAGCCGCCAAAATGACCGCACGAACGCTTCCTTTTCTCTTAATAATGGTATTACCTGCCAAAAAAAACCAGGGGGTCCACGCGATGGCATAAAGTAAAGTCAAATGCCCGGCACCATAATGTGCAAACAATTTTGGCATTAATTCGAAAACGACGCCCCCAAGTAATGCAGCGTTTTCGTGAATGTTCATGCTTTGTAGATAAAGCGTCATTCCCACACCAGCTAAAATCAAATGGGCAATCACGAGAAGATTAAATCCTAATGGCAAGGGGAACAACAAGGCTATCCATCCTGGCGGGTAAAACAGCCCGGACAGCGGATCTCCGGCAAAAGGATAACCGCTCATGATCATGTCTGACCACAAAGGCACAACATGGTTTGCCGCAATGGTATTTTTAACAAAGACAGCATTAGGATAATGCGTAACCAGCAAATCGGTATACGCAGCACCGGACGCCGGAAATGGGAACTGTAACAGGCCGGTACTTAGTATCAATACGGGGCACAAAACAAGCATAACCCATTGAAGCGGTTTCATTGGGATTACACGAAACCATTTGGCGGCAACTTTCATGGCATCATCCTGATATCAGTGCTCAACCTTGAATATTGTGACATCCTGCTGAGAAAAGATTTCTTCACTCCGGCATGGTCTCACGAAAGGATATTTTCTCAACTCCCGAGGTCCCCAAAAGACATAATCAATCTTGTGTTGTGACATAAATGCAGAACATTTAACTTGTCCGGTAAAAAATGCTGTCACATCAGCAATCTGGCTTTGAGCATTCGCCGTTTCGAAAGGATGCCCATACAACACCCGCCGTCCGGTATGAGCGGGGATGAGCAACCCGGTTTCCGGCGAGGCTAATATCAACGCATCTTCCAGCGTGTTCTCTTCAATCCATGTGAAACCGGCATTTTCAGCAGAAGAAATAAAGATAACCGGATTCTTTTTTGAAATACCGAAAATCACAATAACCAACAATATCAACAATGTGGGAATTGACAATACCGATATTAATTTGAAGATTCTTTTTTTGTTATCGGTTGATATCTCTTCTATCGTTGCAAGCAGCACAAAAGACGCAGCAACAAAGGGAACATACAACCCCGTTACAAACCTCCTTTGAAGATTCAATGGCAAATACAACAGCACCAGACTGCCAGCCACCCATACGAATGGCAACCATTGCGCTTTCGGAATACTTCTTTTCTCACGATAAAGCAGCAATAGTAACCAAATGAGTAGAGGAAAATAAGGAGAAAATGAAAGAAAAATATCCCAAACCGGCGGCGCGGGCGTCAAGTTTTGAATATTCCAGGCAGCAAGTTGAGGGTGAACATGACTAATCCATATATCATAAACTAACACCGGCGCACCAGCAGCAACCGTAATCAACAGGTATCCGATTTGTTCGAAGTTAATTTCCCCAACAGTCTTGTTTTTCCAGAGCGACACTGCGAAAGACGTAGCGAGCATCCCTGCCAAGACCATCCAGACAATGACAACGCCAAACGGATCAATGACGCTGAGCAAGAAAACAAGAATAGCAACTTCAATTCGGGTTTTTACATCATGCTTTTCGTCAAACCATGAGAAAATCACGAGCATCATGGCAAGTCCAAAGGAAAAATGTGGATTGGAAAGCATCGAAAGAATTGGATATCCTTCTGCTACCCAGAAATCCGAGGTGAATTCACCGAACGGCAGAGCCAGCCATCCCATTCCCAAACCAACGGATGCAAGTATAAAAGCACGTCTTGCATCCTTTTTATTTCGGACCATTCGGTTCATGAATTTATAAAGGCAAACGATCAAAACCAGACTACCGATAATTCTGGCGAGATGAAACGTAACAATCAAAGGGAATCCGAGTGCCCTGCTCATGTGCCCTAAGGCAAGATAAAATTCAAACAGATACACCCCTTCACCGGGTTCCGCAGTATACGGCAATGTAAAACGCCAATGCCCCGCATAACCCTGATACATTTTCGCCAGATACGAATTCCCATCCAGCGGATTGAACAAAAATCCCGAAAACTGGAATCCATTGCCTGCCATCAGCCATGCATAAATATATGGCGCACTGATAACCAGCAATAAAAAGAAAACGAATCCAGCCAGAAAAGCCTTGTCCTTTTTGGAACCCATAATATCAATTGTAACCGATTGACAGAACGAAGCAATTGTTCAATTCCATGGTTAAACCCTTGCAATCTCGGAGCTCCACCCCTATAATCCATCTAACAAACAATACAAACGACACTTGGGAAAACCGCACCTATGAGCCGCTCATATTATCTATACAAGCTCCAACTGGTGGATTTGCAAATCGATAACGCATTAGCCAGGGTTTCAGCTATCAAGGATCAAATCAATGATAACCGTGAGATAGAAAAGGCAAAACAAGTTCTTGCAGAACAGGTTGAATCCCGTGATCTTTCCCAAAACAAACTGTCATCCGCAGAACAATCCGTAAACTCTCAAAAAATAAAAATCGAACAAACCGAATCCACTTTGTATAGCGGCACCGTAAAAAACCCCAAAGAACTGCAAGCGCTTCAGGAAGAAGTTCAAGCGCTCAAACGCTACCTGACGATACTTGAAGATCGTTATCTGGATGCAATGATTGACTTCGAAGAAAAGCAGGAAAAATTCTTCAAAGCACAGAATTCAGTAGAAATGCTAACCAATGAAAAAGCCAATCTAGTCGAGACATTGAATGCAGAAAACGACAAACTATCGCAAAGAATCGAGGCACTTACCATCGAACGCAAACAACTGCTCCCCAAAATCGATGCGGATGATATCCGGCTATACGAAGACATCCGCAAATCAAAAAAAGGGGTTGCCGTATCCAAGATTGTCGACAAAGCTTGCGGGGCATGCGGCACGACGCTTACAGCCGCTCTCTACCAAGCAGCCAAATCACCTTCCAAGTTGGTCAGATGTGCTACATGCAAACGTATCCTTTATTATTCATCTTAACGTACAATGATTAATCTTCTCCGAAGAATTCGCATTGATTGGCTTTCGTTCTGGATTGGGTTCCTTGTGTCACTGGTTTTCACGTGGCTTATCCGGCGTCTCCTTCCCTTTGCAAAAGCCCTCTTTCAAAAAGTTCAGGAACAAACCGAAACTGCCCGTTACGGTATTATTTCCGAAGCGGAACTTAAATACCGGCAAGGACTTTACCAATTTGTTCAAGGTTTGCATATTGTCTCATCACTGTTTGCTTTGGATGAAATCCTGGTCGAGCCGCGATTGCTTCCTCCGCAACTAATTCCTTACCCTGGCGAAGAACCGCCCCCGGAAGATGTCGTTACCCAAACGATCCCGTACACTCCGGACTATCCGGAATTGGCATCTGCGTACAACACCCACAGCCTGACTATCCAAGATGCCCTAAGCAGCGGGGCTAATTTGCTCCTTCTCGGTCAACCGGGCGTTGGCAAAACAACGGCGTTAGCATATCTTGCCAGTCTCATCACACGCAAAGACAAACGTGCCGGCAATCTCTCCGAATACATCCCCGTATACGTACATATCGCCGAACTCGATCTCGCCGCCGGCAACCGGGAGAAACCGCACGAATCCATCATCAACGCGTTGGTATCCCGCCCATGGAAGAACCCGATACCCAAGCTTGGCAAATTCATCGATGGGGCGTTTCGCCACAACAAAGTCATCCTTTTGATTGACGGAGTTGATGAATACCCGCCCAAAATCATCGATGATTTTACACAATTCCTATCCCGCCTTCAGGAAAACTTTCCCGGTTTGCGGATGGTTATCGCCGCATCTCACGAATACCTTGGCGACTTGCTCACCACCGATTTGGTTCCCATAACGCTCATGCCATGGAACGAACAACAAAAAGCGACCTTTTCGAAAAAATGGGCAAAAAGCTGGAGTGATTTTATTGAATCCGCCCACAGCGCCAGGGGAGTTACCGATATCGATACTTTGTTGCTCAACACCTGGATTCTTGAAAACAGCGATTTTCTTTCTCCGTTGGAGTTTACCCTTAAGGTTTGGGCAGCTTACGCTAACGACTTTTCCGGGTTAACCAACAAAGATTTTATCAAAGCATACCTGCAAAGAATGACAACCAAGGTAGCCGGAGCAGAAGAATCCCTGCATTTGTTTGCGGCAAGTACAGTAGCCAGTCTTCGGCCTGCAAGCACACTATCGGGCTTCGAACAAGAAAATCCGTCCGACCTCCCCAACCCGGCAGATTCGAAGGAGATCACCAGGTCTTTACCGGAACTATTACGTCGTGGAATTTTCGTCCAGGCTGGTAATCAAACACTCCGCTTCAATCATCCGGTTTTTGCCGGATTCCTTGCAGCTGAAGCATTCATGCAGGAGAATTACGCCAATATCGCAGACACCCTGACCAAACAACCGGATTGGTTATACAAACACCTTACCTTTCATTATATGGCTGCCTTCGGCAATAAAATCATGCCATCCTTCAAACATGCTTCGACGGCAGACAAACTGCTCCGCAAGCCATTATTGACACAAGCCGAATGGTTGCGAGACATGGATATTTCAGACGCTTTCACCGTCCGGGTATTAAAGAACACCGCCAAAGCACTAAAACAGGAAAACGTACCTGCATCCATCCGGAGTAAACTGTTAATCAATCTGGCTAAGTCCGGTTTTCCGGGCATCGATAGCCTTTTTACCAGCATGCTTGCATCGGACAACATCGAATCAGGCCAACTGGCTGCGCTTGGTCTCGGTTATATTCGTGATTACCAATCTGTGCCTGTATTAATCCAGGCGTTTCAAAAACCAACGATGGTACAAAATGCTGTGTGTCTCGCACTTGCCCGCATTGGAACGAAACCGGCGCTGGAAGCGTTAGCAAGCGTTTTGCTGCATGGCAACGAAGCAGTTCGTAAAGCAGCAGCAGAGGCATTCGCCAATCATCCCCGCGAAGGATACCCGGTGCTTCGCGAAGGTTCTCAAATCGACGATCTTCTTGTCCGTAGAGCAGTCATATTTGGGTTGAAACGTATCAAAGAACCCTGGACGATTGAATTGCTTGAAAATATTCAAATTCAGGAAGGTCAATGGGTTGTCAGAGACGCCGCCGAACAAGCGTTGGAAGAACTCATGGGCAAAGACCCCACGATACCTACAATTCCATTACCGGTTCACGAAAGACCATGGATCGCTGAATACGCCGAAAGAAACGAGCTCATTCTGGCTCCCGGAAAACAAACCAGGAAAATACTATTTCACGCATTGAAACAAGGGAATGATGACGAGAAACTGGCCGCCCTCTATTCATTAATTACCCTCGGCGAAGAAGATATATTCCCACTCACCTACCACATGCTTTTTAGCACAATACCGGAGCACAGAGATGCAGCAGTATTTGCAATCTGGAATCTCAACCTTCGGGGCAGACCTGTTCCCCCCATCTCTAAATATGGCTTTGACTAACCAGTATGTCGATTAAACCAAGAATAACTGCCTGCAAATTGCGAATTCAGACAGTTATTTTTTTTGAATCTGTTTAAGTATTTTTTCCTGTACAGTATCAGCATCCATATCCAGGATTGCAATCAATTTATTTCTCCCCTTTTCACCGCCGATAATTTCAACCTTTGACTTCGATACACCCAGAATTTTCGATAAATATTTAATGAGCGCCTCATTGGCTTTTCCTTCGACAGGAGGAGCCGTAACCCGGATTCTTATCGTCCCGTCGCTTAATACTTTAACAACTTCGTTTTTCTTTGAGCGTGGAATGACACGAATTGCCAGAGCCGCTCCCTTTTTGCCATCATGAAAACGATGTACTTTTTTTGTCATACTTTGATTCCTTTAACCATTACGACCCAAACATGTTTTTGTCATTCTTACAAGAACAAGATAAGAATTTTTTTCAATATCACACCGATTACCTGAATTGCAACCACAAGAATAATCGGGCTGAAATCAATCATCCCAACCAACGGAACGGCTCTTCTGATAGGTTTCAGCATAGGGTTGACTATACTATCCAAAGCATTCCGGAATGGATGTAACGGAGATATGAAGTAAGAAATCACAACATCAACGATAACAATAATAATTAATATTTGCATTACCAAATCAACCAGCCCGATAAGATATATTATCATCATAAATCTCCTAACAATCCATAACCGCTTACGAACATTCTCTGCACTGCATCAGGACTGATACATTTCGTATTTTTCAGTCCCGAATTATCTTTCTATGCAACCAACTTGATCATTGCACCGAATCGGCCTGTTCTGCCTTGTTCGGCACGATGAGAAAACCAGTCCCGGATATTCGATGCCGTGCAAATACCGGCAACTTCTATATTTTCCACGCCGCTATCTCTGAACAACTTTTCGTTAGCATGCCAGAGATCAAAGTGCACAGTTTCATTATTATACTTTATCAGCAGTGAATCCGCCGCATCTCCAAAGGCGTCATAGACCTTTTTGATGACGTCAGTCCCGACTTCATAACTTTGCGGGCCAATTGACGGGCCAATTCCTACCAAAAGATCCTTTGGACGTGTCCCGTAAACATCAACCATCCGTTCGACCAGTTTGGCAGCAATCTTTTTGACAGTTCCCTGCCACCCGGCATGAACAATTCCCACGACCTTGTTTGCCGGATCATGAATCAGGATTGGCACACAATCAGCAAAACGCATCAACAAAGTGACGCCCGGTTCCGTAGTCAGGATGCCATCTGCCTTTTGATGGGGTTGGCTGTTAGCCCTTGGCGCGTTTGTGATGACGATTTTATTACTATGCACCTGCCAGACATCATACACGGTCTCAGGTTTGACGCCCATCGCTCGCAAGGCTCTGCGTTTGTTCTCATCGACGTTGCCAGATTCGTCGCCCACGGTACTACCCAAATTCAGTGAATTCCACGGTGACGGGCTAACACCTCCCTGCCGGGTAAAAACAGCATGAATGACCCCGCTGTTATATAAATTATCAAAATAAAAATATTTTATTCCCTGCTTGTTACCGAAAGGCATTTTACTTTCACCTGATTTCGTTATCGTTTTACACAAGACTTTCCGGCTTCATTCATCGTCGTCTTTATATGCAGCGACTTTCGCATATTTTTTCACCATTAGACTTCTTGTGTCCCGCATTGTTTCCTCAACAAGAGGATAACCAAACCAGGCTGTTGCAAAACCGAACAGGAAACCGGTAAGCGTTCGCAATAATGGCGTACTCTCCCGATATGGAATAAGTCCCAATGGCATTTGACTGACAAGCTGGCTTACACCATCAAGCCCAATCGGGATCAAACCAATCAGAATCCACAAAAATATATTCAGATGCTTGATTTTCCTGCCGGACAAATCGAAAATGATACCAAATAGCAAAATGGCACCGTAAATCGCCATATCGCGTTCACATAATGCCACTTTGTACCCCAACTCTTCATTGCCAATAAACCTACGGGCTTCCCACAAATCATGTTCATTCAAACCAGTTGCTTCACCGTAGGTTTGCAAACCTTTTACCCCTGCTGCTTCTCTGGG
>CAYWFK010000060.1:0-17000 GCA_964457375.1 uncultured Anaerolineales bacterium | reverse complement strand
TGAAATGAAAATGGCGAAGGTCATTGGAAACTGTGTGAATTAACGTGCAAACATGGTGCCAAGATGACATTAAACAGATATAATCATGTTCAGAAGGAACATTCGGGTTCTTTCTTTCAGGCGGGGAAATTGGTTATACGGTAGGCTATGGTAAACGGAGGCGCCATGATGATTTGGACAAAACCTAAATTAAGGATGTTCATTGTTATCGTGATAGTCATTTTGCTTGCAGCTTGTAAGCCAGCAGACAAACAGGGGACAAAAACAGCGCAAAGCGAATCGAAGACTGCGGGCGAAGCGGGTAGTCTGACTAAGACAACAATTGTGAAGCAAGCGATTACTCCGACTGTTGTTCAACAGGAACCTGCAAATACCCCTGAAACACCTGCCGAAACAAAAGCGCAAGAGCCATTGAATGCAGAACCACAAGAAATCGTGTTCGAAGCATCCGATGGAGAACAGTTGCATGGTACGTATTATCCGGGTGCGAAAAAACCGAGCCCATTAGTGGTGTTAATGCATTGGGCTGGCGGTGATGAAAATAACTGGGTATCGATTGCCTATTGGCTGCAGAACAGGGGCTTAAGCAATCCGGATGCAGAGAATACCAGTATTCCATGGCTTGATGCCAGTTGGTTCCCGCCTGTTGATAAAAATTTATCCTATGCCGTTTTCACTTTTACTTTTCGTGGTTGTGAAGGCGGATGTAAAAAGATACAGGCTGAAAAATGGCTTTTGGATGCACAAGCTGCGATGGAACAAGCTGCATTGTTGGATGGTATCGATGCGCATGCGATTGTTGCAATTGGGGCGAGTATCGGTGCCGATGCCGTGGTCGATGGTTGCGCCTGGATAGACAAGAAAGTACCTGGTACATGCGTTGGAGCGCTTTCCTTGTCACCCGGCGGTTATCTGAATTTACCTTACCCGCCTGAGGCTGAAAAACTCAACAACATGGTATCGCCCGTCCCTGTCAGGTGCATGTACAGCACCGGAGATGTTCCTGCGGCAAAGGCATGCAAACAAGTGAAAGGTGATTCGTACAAGTCTGTTGAATACAATGGTGAAAGGCACGGTATGGAATTGATTGTTCCTGAAATAGAACCAAATGTTCTAGCATATATTCAGGATTTTCTAAAAGAGATTTGGGCGAAGTAAAAACAATCCTGTGTCATGAAAGACAAGAATCAATATGGAGCAATAACAATGAAGACTATGACAATTGCAATTCAAAAAGAGGAGTATCAACAGCGGATCGATAAATTGCTAAAAGAGGTTCTAAAAAGAAAAGGCAAAGGTGTAGTTCTCTTTGACCGCGACTATATTCTTTATTACACAGGATTTGCCTTTATTCCAACGGAAAGGCCGATTGCATTCGTTGCCAACGCATCCGGTGAAAGCGCATTATTCGTCCCGTATCTTGAAGCTAGCCATGCATCACAAATTCCAGTGATTGACAAAGTATCGACTTACCCGGAATATCCCGGCAAGAAACACCCAATCTATCTGCTTGTCGATTTATTGCAAAATATGGGAATAAACGGGGGAATTGCTGCTGATATGGATGGTTATCCATGGATTTTCGGCTATCGGGGGGAAACCCTTTCGTCGATTGTCGGGAAACCAACCATTCGAATTCAGGATTTCGTAGAGACTTCCATGCGGATTAAAAGCACTGCGGAATTGGATCTGATAAAAGAGAGCGTGAAATGGGGACATTTAGCCCATGTCTTGTTGCAGCGATATACGCGGGCTGGATTGAATGAGACGGAAGTAAGTCTGCGTGCCAGTGATCAGGCTACACGTACTATGCTTGACGCTATCGGCCCGATATATCAGGCACAAAGCTATTTCGCAAGCGGGGCATCAGCCGGATACCGCGGCCAAATCGGTAGAAATGCAGCAATACCACATGCACTCGCCAATAATATTGTCTTTATGGATGGCGATGTACTTGTCACCGGTGCGAATGCTCCGGTCTGGGGCTACAACTCGGAACTCGAGCGAACGATGATTTTGGGCAAGCCAAATGATGACCAGAAGCGGTTCTTCTCTCATATGCTGGCAATACAAAATCTTGCTTTCGATGCAATTCGACCGGGCCGGAAATGTGCGGACGTCGACAGGATTGTCTTGCATTATTACGAAGAGCATCAATTAATGGAATATCGTTATCATCATGTCGGGCATTCCATTGGAATCAGGTATCACGAATCGCCGTATTTTGATATTGGTGATGATACGATCATCGAACCGGGCATGGTTTTTACTGTTGAACCCGGATTGTATATTCCGGAGATAGGTGGATTTAGGCATTCAGATACCATTGCGGTAACCGATACGGGCATCGAGTTGTTGACTTATTACCCGCGGGATTTGGAAAGTTTAACCATTCCCGTTTGAAATGTCCTGTGTTGTTGTTCGAAACCGTATCTTACCGAGATGCGTCAGGCCGGAATCTGCCTGACGGGAGGGAAAACGGATGCAAACATGTGATTTATGGCAGGGAAGGCTGAAATAGGTAAAACCAACATACTCAATTCTTCTTGATTGCCTTAATGATTAGTTCTCCCCCGAGAATATACTTTTTTGCGATAATTCTAAATCCATGGGATTGGAGCCGGGATTTCAATCCGACATAAGTATAGTGCGAAATGTGTTCATCAGCATAAGCATTTGGCAATAATAAGCCATAAAAAAACTCGGTGATAGGCCACCAGATTTTGCCGTAATCCGGCGTGCCAAGTACAATGTGCCACCAGGCTTGAGCACACGTGTAATTTCTTCGAAGATTTTATCTTCTCTGGGAAGATGTTCGATTACCTGCGAGTGAATCAATAGCTGGAAAGAATTATCTGCAAAGGGGAGCGCGAATGTCGAAGCCAGAACACGATAAGGATTTGTGCGCTCAAGAAAACGCAATTTATTCAAAGCAACATCCAATGCAATACCGTGATGAAAACTTTGAATGATATTGCTGCTTCCGCAACCAATGTCGAGAATTGAATCTTTGGCATTTCCTATGAAACCAAGGATGATTTCATATCTTTTTCTTTGCCAATATCTTTGCATCGGGATATTGCTATAAAAAGCACGGTGATCATAATCCGCCGCTGCAATGGAATTGCGCAAAAGCCAATGCCGGTAGATTGACCTAATTGATGGAAGTAGCCCGGTATATGAGCGCAGACAGCTTTCTTGCGTAACGTTTTCAGCAGGAAGGTCCTTGATATGAAAGCCTTGAATAATTGTCAAAACGAGTGAGCTGATTAAATAGTCAGGGCTCGAAACAGAAAAATCATGGTAGTGCGCTATTCGGTTAGGAAAAATACGGAATGGACTAAAAAAATCTGCAAGGGGTAGTGACAGAATACTGGATAAGAGCTTGACCTTTCGCGGAAATTCCGCTGAAGCATTTACCGCCATCAAATTGTGATTTAGTATGACCACACTCTGGGGATTCCTGTTTTTCCACAGAAACAAAGCGGTTTGTGTCAGCGCACATGCCGCCGGGTCTAGCATCATTGTGTAGCCATTGCAGTTATCGGGTAGCGATTTGCTAATGCGGCAGCCAGAAGACGGATTTGATTTTTCATCCAGTAGGGGTAAGATGTGACTGCGAATTTCCTCCGGGTAGCTTTCAGGAATGATTAGGTTGATATGTACCCCGGAAGAGGAAAATTCGTTTGTGAGATTGGCGAGTTTGTCTGAAGTCAGCTTCAGTATATTCGTGACTGGAAAAAACAGAATTGATAAGGATTCCAAGTCAGCTCCTTAGGAAATAGTGAATAGATAGCAGGCAGGTATTCAACCGGATTAACTTTCCCTGTGGATGCTCCTTTCTGAGCTAAATCCATCAGGGTAGCGTCTGGCAAGTTTCTGAATGTTTTGTTCTGCAATACCAGCAAGATCCAACCCGCAAGATGTTGCTGCTTCTGCGAGGTACCAAAGGATGTCACCAAGTTCGTCAGCGAGTTGATCATTGGTAATTTTATGGCCGTGTGCGGTCATTTTCTTGATTAAATTTGCAAATTCACCTGCTTCGCCTGCCAATCCAAGCGTTGCGATAATCAGGCGTCGTTCACCGCTTCCGCCGGCACCGGCAGTACGTGAAGCAAGTTTTTGATAGTCGTTCATTCGTGATGAATCAAGCGTCATTTGGGTTTCGGGAGGCTGTTTCGATTTCATGGATAACCTTTTTGAGTTCTAAAACATAGATTTGATTGGGGAAATTGTCGAAAGAATTTGCCAGCGTTCGATAATACCAAAGGGTACCTTCTTTGCCGCCATTAAATCTGTCCCAAACATCTTCACCAAACTCGTTCAGATCGAGCAAAATAGTACGTGCATTGTGGAGTTTGTCTGCCAGAGAGACGCGTAAGGCGGACAAAGATGCGTGTTTGAGGTGTCGCAGGTATTTTTCTTTTCTGATCCGCCAGGGAGCCTTTGGGGTGGTGAATGAGTCGGTACATTCTGCAACAATGCCGGCGACGTTTTCACCGAACATGGTCCGGATTTTGTCTAATGTCTTTGCCCCTCCTTGATCTTCGACAGCGTCATGTAACAACGCGGCAATCGTTTCATCTTCGGTGCCGCCCATTTCCAATACGAGTGCTGCAACACTAAGCAAGTGGGCAATGTAAGGCGTGTTTTTCCCTTTACGGGTTTGATGAGCATGAAGTCGAAAAGCATACTGAAATGCGTCGACGAATTGACTTGTTAATAGTATGCCTTTCGTTGTAGAAATCAAGAGTTTGCCTCAGCGATGGGGTCGATTGGTTCGAAAGAAATGTTCAGGTGTTTTAACCAGACATCATGTTCTTTGCAAATCCGACTGATTGTTGGGGAGATTGTATTTTCATTGGCAATGATGATGCCATTGATATGTTCAGATGTGATGATATTTTCGATATTTTTACTTGAGCCAATCACGTGAACGCCGTGAATTTGTCGGCCTACCTTGAAGGGGTCATCATCGATGATCCCTTTAGGCTTGAATCCGTATTCAGGATTGTTCCTTAACCAGCGTAAAATGAATTCGCCGGCATCGTCTGCCTGATAAATCAAAACATTTTGAGAAGCTCTGTTTTTCGTCGATTGGCTTAGATAGAATTGATCGAAAATTTTAAAGGATGATCGGGAGGCTGTCAAAGCGATGAAAAGGTAAATTGCAAAAAAGACATGGATGATCGTGATGTGTTGATAAGAATAACCGAAGATAAATAGCAAACCTTTGTTGATGAAAATTGTTCCGATTGCAGCAAGTGCAAAGCGGAAATAATCCTGGACACCGATGTATTCCCAGACGTTTTTATATATACCGAACAGAACAAAAGACAAGTACGCACTCGCCAGCGTTAACGGCAAAGTTCTCGTGAAAAAATCCAGGGTAATCTGGGAAAGCGAAAAACCGGATTGGGTCCACACTGCCAGATAATAAGTAATGCTGATGATGAAGAAATCGAGTGCAATCTCGAAAAGCCGCGCTCTGGCGGAAAGCTGGAGCATTAGCTTCGTCATCACGCCATTACTGGATGGCGTACTGGAATTGACCATTTTGATTCTGCCCAGGTAGGCGGCAAAAAGAGTGAAGATTAATATTAGTAACGGTAACAACACCAGACTTGTGCTATAGTCCAACGATTCCAGAACCGTTCCGAGAATACCGGAAACAAGAGCGACGCCATATAAGACAAGAACAGTTTGTTTCTCCGATAAGCCGAATGCAATCAACCGATGGGAAGTGTGGTCTCTGCCGCCTTGAACAGGGGATTGCCCGCGTAAAATTCTTGTAATCGTCACCAGGGACGTATCAAGAATTGGCAGCAGAAAAAGCATGATTGGTACACCGAGAACGGCAAGCACATTAGATGCTCTGGCTACTCTGGCAATTGATAATGCTGCCAGCGTAAAGCCGAGAAAAAGACTTCCGCTATCCCCCATGAAAACTTTTGCAGGAGGAAAATTGTAGAAAAGAAAACCAAGAAGGCTGCCGGCGATTGCGAGTGAAAAAATCAGCAATTCTTGCTGCTCGATTTGAAAAAAGAGGTAACTAAGCAATCCTGCTGCGATGAAAGCGATACCCCCGGCAAGCCCGTCCATATTGTCGAGCAGATTGACCGCATTGGAGATTCCCACGAGCCAGATGAAAGTGAGCACGATATTGACGGATTCCCACGGGAAGAAGCCAATCGAACGGCCAAAGAAAACGACCAGTGAAGCCGCAAAGATTTGCCCGATGATTTTGACTGTTGGTGAAATTTGTTTGAGATCGTCAATCAAACCCAGAAGAAACACGATCAAAGAACCCGCCAGTAATCCCCACTGGACTTTTTCCGGAGGAATGATGAGCAACGACAATCCAATCGACAAGGCATAGCCAAAGAACATGACAATCCCGCCAATTTTAGGCGTGGGTTTATCGTGCCACCGGTCGGAGCGGGGTTGTGCGACAAGTTTCAACCGTGGGCTAAGATTATACAAAACGGGGATGAAAACCAGTGTAAAAAGCAGCGAAACACTGAACGGGAGCAGAAGTTTGATAATCATTTCCCACCTTGCATTTGGTTCAGAATATTTTTCAATCTTTCTTGTTGGTCATCCGGCGCCAACATGATTGCGTTTTGTAAATATTCGATGGCTTTATTATTGTCTTTTATGTCGTTATAAAGCATCGCAATATTCTCATTGATGCGCCAAAGCATATTTTGATCCTGCGTATGGGAAAGACTTTGGAGCAAAGTGTTGATTGCTTCATCCGTGTTGCCGGTACGTTGGCAGGTGTTTGCCAGAACCAGATAATAGTTGAGCCCTTGCCTGGAGTTCAGCGTGGAATCGTTTGCTGTATCGATAGCACGTTTATATTCAGTGATTGCGTTTTGCAATAACGATTTCTTTTTGGCAGAATCGTCAGTACGATTGGCAACATATGAATAATAATCTCCCGTGATTGCGTGCGTCCAGTCGTAGATATCGTCTATCGATAGAGATTTTGTAAGAATTTCATGGGCTTTTTCGGGGTCGTGAAGCGTATTGAGATTCAAAATAGCCCATTCGTTGAGCAGCCGGGCATTGTGGGGACTCAATTTAGTAACCGTTTCATAATACTTGCTCGCGATTTGCCCTCGTTCTTTTTTGGCTTGTTCGTCTTTTGTCTGATTTGCCCACCATGAATACAACCGCGCAAGATTGGCTGTGTGATCCGGGTTAAGCGGGTTCGTTTTTTGTGCACGTAACAGATCCTTCTCAGCCTGGAGAAAGATTTGCTCTTTTTGCGAAATGTCATCGATCTTCTTCGCAGCTTCGAGGTACGCTCTGCCGAGAAAGAGATCGTAATAATCCTCGTCCGGGGCAAGTGATTTGGCACGCTGGTAAAGTTTGATTGCAACTTCCCATTGATTGTCATTGGTAAACGGTTCAGCCATTTTGAAGGATGTATCTGCATGGATGATACGCAAGTTCGTCGCGTCGGTTATCCAAAGAACCGCAATAAGCAAAACGGGGATCAAAACCAATTGCTGCCCCCGGGCGAATTGTTTCCATGACGGCAGTTCATAATGGATGAGAATACCGATGGCAATCAGGATGAAGAAGATAAATACGTAGTATTGCGTAAGTAAACCTTCCATGGATCTTGTCCGGGAGATTACATCGGTGATGTTTTTAGGTGTTGAGCTGGCCAGCTTGGCAAGAGAGCCTGAAAACCACAAGCCGTAAAATAAACTAATCGCAAACGATATGCCGATGGATATACCAAATCTTTTCCACCAGGAAGATGCAGCTGCATTGCCTTTGGTTTCGGATGTGAAAACGATATTGGCGGCTAACAAAGCCGTGATGGTCAAAGACAAGACCCCAAAAGAGACCGTATTCTTGTCGACTCGGGTAAATGAATTCCAGAAGATTACAAATCCGTCAGTTAAACCGTCCAGATTTGATATGAATTCATAACCCAACGGCAATAAAATCAAGGCGGTGATGAGCCCGTGGATAATCGCAGGAATTGTTTCGTTTGAAGAAACTGCCGGAACAACAGCGTTCTTTTTTCGTGATTTCCGCTTGGATTTTGGTTGATTGGTGATTGCCAGAGTCTTCTTCTTGACGGAATATTCTCCTGTTTTGGGCAGGATGAAGCCTACAAGCAAAATCAATGCACTGTAAAACCAAAAGTGGGTCCTGGTAGCGACAATTGCAATCCCGAAGTGAATTTCGACGAAGTGAGCGATAATTGCCGAAAGAAGGACAATCAGGGTAATGTTTCTGGATACATGATAATTTTCGCTGACTTTCGTTTTTTTCATGCTGCTGGCGCTGATTGCAAAGTACAAAATAAGTCCGAGAATCATGCCTACTGGCAGGCCGACCCCAAGAAATGCTTTTCCTTGCCAAAGGATAAAACCGATTGCCCCGATAATCCCGCCACCAACGAACAAACTGAAAAACAGGATATGCTGTGTTTTCCCGTTTATCAAACCAAGCCATTTCAACCCGAAATAAAACACAGACCCGAATACAAGCAGGTAACTAACCAATCCCAGAATACCCGTAATCACCAATGCGTCCCAGGTCTCATTGTGAGACCTGTCAGGGGATGCGTTTCTTTTTTCTACATGAGCCAATTCCGGCGGATAGAAAGGATTGTAAGCCATATGCATGGTTTCGGGCCCGTAACCAATAGCCGGTCGGATCGTGTTAAATTGATCAACGTGCCCGTCCGGGTAGATTAATGGCTGGTGGGGCATGACCATGTTGGATGCGCCTTTCCAGATTAGCACACGGACTTTTGCTGTTCTGCTGTCCAGATCAATCAAATGCCCCAGTCTGGAGAAGGAATGCATTTCTCTCAGGCTTTGTAAAGGACCGTTTGGAATGTTCAGCAAAATCAATCCTGCGCCTAATGCCGTCGCAATACCAATCAAACTAATCGTCATCCAGCGTTTTTTCCAGTGGATGGAGAGTAAAACAACAAGGAAGAAACTTCCTGTAAGTAAACCTAGCCAGGGGCCTCGGCTTCCGGAATAATAAATGGTGATTAATTGCAAAGAAGCAATGAAGATGTATATTGTCGATCGGGCAATGTGACTGAAAAGATTTTTCTCTTCCTTGAGAATTGCAGAAAATGAATCGACAATTCTGCCGATGGTCAATGGGAAAACCATAATCAAATAAGCTGCCACAAAAATGGAGTTGCCCAAATTCGATGCAACACGATGAACGACATCGCCGCCCCAGGGAATTGGATCACGCCCTGCATGTTGTAATACTCCGTACAAACTGACGGGAAGACTTGTCAGGATGATTGTGGTGATTAACCGTTCAACTTGTCCTTTCTTACGAAGATTGGCAACCATTGCAAAGAATATGATGATGTAAGAAATCGTTGTGTAAAAACCCTGAAGCCGAATATAGGAACCCCAAAAACTAATTCTCGGCGCAACAGAGAAAACAGTAGAAATGGAATAAACAAAAGCGAGCAGGATGACAGGAATAATGAAAGGTGTGGCTAAGGTTTTCTTTATGTCGGATTTCGTTTTCGGAATACCTTTATCGGCGAGCTTGATTATCCAGGCAGCAAGAACAAGAAGTGCAAGCGATCTGATGATAGTGGCTTTGTCTGGTTCGAAAATCCTGCTGGAAAACTTGTTGAAGAAAAGAGGGGCAGAGATGGCTGCGGCAATCCATGATGCCTCCATAACCCCATCGGCAATTCGACTGATTTTTGATGAAACCATTTGCATCCTTTCAACGGCAGATTATCTTGGGATATAATGTATCAATAGTTTGCACCCTTTTATACTTACTGTGCCTAACATATCATAAATCCAACTGGATGACAAGACGATTGCCCGGTTTTGAATAATGATTGAAAATAACCATGACAATTTATTGGAACGCTCTTTCTTTTCCGTTTCCTGGAATATTGCCAGCACCAGTGTTTTCATTGTTGTCGGGTTTCTAAGAACATGGTTGCTGGCTCGTTGGCTGCCTGTCGATGTGTTTGGGATTTATGGGCTGACATTGGCAATCGTCGGTATGACTGGTATCTTCGCTGATTTTGGTATGTGGGGCGCATTTCTCAACCGAACAGCAGAGACAGAAAATGAAGAGAACGCTGCAAGAACGCATTTTACATTGCAATTGATTTTTACTTCGGTATGGCTTATTATTCTTATTGCTATTGCCACCACTGTGTTTACGGGGGATAAGCAAATTGCTTTGATTGTCATTGCAATAACCTCGGCAGGTGCTCGAATGACCCAAACCGCGAGCCTGATCCTTGTGCGTCGGGTAATTCACCGGCGACTGGCATTTATTCGTGCAGTGAACGTTCTGGTAACGACATCTGCCGCTTTTCTCATGGTTTCATTTGGGGCAAAATTATGGGCCTTACTTTCTATTCATATTGTTTCACTTTTCATCGTCATTTTTCTTTACTATATCTGGAAACCCGTTTGGCGTCCCCGGCTGCGCTGGTCTGGTAAAGAAGTGCGTTATTTCCTGAATTTTGGCATACAGAATCTGATTGCCGGCGGCTTGCAAAAAGTACTTGATACAATCGATGATTTATGGACCGGTTATTATCTTGGCGATGTTTCGTTGGGGTTATACAACCGGGCTTATAGCTTTGCAACCTACCCGAGAAAAATCGTTGCTGCCCCGATAAACTCTGTTGCGGATGGTACTTACGCTGAGCTGAAATTCGAAAGGAAACGACTCTCGCAAGCATTTTTCAGAACAAACTCATTGCTGATACGTGCCGGTTTCGTTTTTTCCGGGGTACTTGTTCTTATCGCTCCGGAGTTCATCCGTATTTTCCTGGGTGAAAAATGGATGCCGATGTTGAACACTTTTCGCTTGATGCTGGTGTTTACGCTGCTTGATCCGATGAAAATAACCGTGAGTAATTTGATGGTGGGCTTGGGATACCCGAAACGGGTGATCGTTGCCAGGTTGGTACAACTGGTTGTGTTGATTGCAGGATTGTACTATTTCGGTGGTGCTTTCGGGATCGACGGCGTGGCTTTGGCTGCTGATCTCATGATTTTTGTTGGTATGGGAATCCTTTTCTTTCAGGCGAAAAAATTTGTCGACTTTTCATTGAAGCAAATGTTTCTTGTGCCTGTTGCTGCACTTGGGTTCGGGATGGTATTTGCCAGAATGGCGATAGTGATACCCGCGATTGCGGGAAACGATTGGCGGACATTGGTTGTCAAAAGCTTCATTTACCTGGTGATATACATCGCTATTTTGTTTTCCTTTGAGCGGGAATCACTTGCCCGGTTTGGTTTATCGATAAAACGTATGTTGCTTAATAGAAAAAGAGATTGAGATTATTCGGGTGGAGATTTTTGTTCGATGGCGAAAACAAATTTGACAAAATTGGTGAATTCCGTACCGTTTGTCTCTGTGGTAATTCCTGCTTACAATGGTGAAAAGACAATTGCAAGGTGTATCGAGAGTGTTTTGAAGCAGGACTACCAAGGGAATTATGAAATTATTGTTGTTGATAATGGCTCCAATGATCGAACGGGCGAAGTGATTGATACGTTTGGCAGTGTTATCAAGGTAGTTTATCCGGATATACAATCACCGGGCGCAGCCAGAAATGCTGGTGTCGAAGTTTCCAAAGGAACGTTGATTGCGTTTACAGACGCGGATATGTTTGTTGCCAAAGATTGGATGCGCAAGGGCGTGCAATGTTTGCGAACTAACGAAAAAGGTATTGTTGCAGGTTTTGTAAATATACCAACACGCAATCAGAATAATCTTGTGGAGCTGTATGATAAATTAACTGCATTCGATCAAAAAAAGTATACGGATCATGGGTATAGCGGTACAGGAAATCTCTTTGTGCTGAGAGATGTGTTCGATCGTGTCGGCGGTTTCAAACCGGAATTGAAATCGGGGGAAGATGTTGAATGGGGAAAGCGTGCAACTGGTATGGGGTATACAATCCAGTATTGTCCTGATGTTATTGCTTATCATCCTGCCAGAAGCAGTTTTCGTGATTTATTGATGAAACAATTCCGGGTGGGGTACGGAGCAGGTCAAAAGCTTACTTCGCGTAAGACGAACCCGTTGACAGTTTTTATGGTGTTGATTAGGGAAATAAAACAGTTGTTTTTCTGGTTTGCCCGTGTATTCTGGCGATTGGCATGCAAGTGTCGAAAAAGGATGTTGACCTGGTGTAAATTATTCTGTTTGCTGCCAATTGTAGTGGTTTTTGGGATCGCAACTTCTCTTGGAAGAGTCAAGGCAATTTTGGATGCACAGAGAAAAAGATGAAGATCATCGTTTTGCATGAGTATGGTGCACGCAAACATTTTGCCGGACTTGTTGCTTTGGAAAAGCAAGGTGTTTTGCACATTGATTGGATAGAATTCAATATCTTCACACAACTTGGGAGAATATTGTTAAGAAAGCGAAAGGCGTCAGTGCCAGGATTGATGCGGAATGTGCAAGGGTTAGCCAGGCTTTTGATGACGAGAAATCAAAAGGTCATTGTCGGAGCCGCTCCTTACGATCCGGCAATAATCTATTTGTCAGCATTGAAAAAACGGCATCGCTTGATTTATTTTACGTCGTGGCCAATGTGGGATGGAACGCATTTTGCCAAGAAGCCCGTCTGTCAACGCTTCAAATCAATCTGGGCAGAATTTCTTGACGGTATTCGGGCAGTGGGCGTAAGCAAAAGCGCAGTCAAGGCAATATCGCCATATGTTTTGGAAGCTGTTCACATTCCCCATGCTGTGGACGTAACCGTATTTCACCCTGATGAAAATACTGCTGAAAGGCATGCAAAGCCGATTGTTTTGTATGCCGGTCAGTTTACAAAACGAAAAGGAATGGAATTGTTGCTTTCGATTGTTCGAAAACAGGAACTTGATGTTGATTACTGGTTTGCAGGCTGGGGTCCTTGTCAGGATGAAATAATCGATCTTCACCAAAAAAGATTACTCCGCTATTGGGGCTATATTGATCAAGAAGAAAAATTGGCGGAAATTATCCGAAATTGTGATATGCTGGTTTTGCCATCAATTGATGATCTGCATCATGGACAGGTAGAGAATTTCGGAATCATTTTGATTGAAGCAATGGCTTCCGGAATACCTGTAATTGCAACTGACTGTATTGGCCCGGCAGAAATCGTTCAGGATGGCGTTACAGGCCTTTTGGTTCCGCAAAATAATCGGGATGCCTTGCGAAATGCAATCGAGTATCTGGCACAAAACCCCGGAGTACGCAGAGAGATGGGGAGAAAAGCATGTGAAGTTTGCAAGGATAACTATTCTCTTGGGGTTGTGAAGGAAAAATGGGAGAATATGCTGGAAAGGGCCGGTTTCTACGGCACAGGGAAATAGCGAATACATGGTAAAAAATGAACCCGTGAAACTGTCAATCATCATCATCAACTGGAATGGCGTGGAAGTAATTCCGGAGTGCCTTGAGTCGATTTATCTGCATCCCCCAAAATGTAAATTCGAGGTCATTGTTTGGGACAATGCATCGACGGATGATAGCGTCAATATTATCGAGAAAAATTATCCGCAGGTTATACTGGTGAAGCACCCGAAAAATATCGGATTTGCAAAGGGGAATAACCTTGCGGCGAAAATTGCATCGGGCGAATACTTGCTATTGCTGAATAGTGATACAGTTATTCTTGATAATGCTTTGGATACAATAATGGCATTCATTGACGATGTTCCTGATATGGGTGTTTTGGGATGTAACTTGCTTAACGCTGATGGCAGTCTTCAATTCTCTGCCGGAAGATTTCCGAATATTCTTTCAGAATTTCTCGATCAAATGATGCTTTCCCGGTATGTTTCGTATAGCAAATACACGAAGGGGAATTATCAACAAATCTTTTCACCTGACTGGATTACAGGTGCCTGTATGCTTATTAAAAAAGAAGAATTTGAAAAAATCGGTGGCTTCGATGAAAGCTATTTTATGTTCTTCGAAGATATGGATTTATGCAAGCGATTAAGATTAAATGGCCGGAAGATAGTATATTATCCGGAAGCAAAAATAATCCACAAAAAAGGCTGGAGCAGCCAAACCGTATTAGGCAAGATGATTGTGGAAGATCAAAAAAGCACCTATCGATTTGTGCGGAAATATTATTCTGTTTGGCAATTATTCTTTTTTCGGTTGCTGGCGATACTAGGGAGTATTGTCAGAATTGGTTATTGGGGCGTGACAGGATTGCTTGCACGCAACGGTAATGCACACGACCGGCTAAATGCTTACAAGCAAATCATCCTCCGGTCATGGGCTGACAGGGAATTTTATTGGGGTGGAGGTAGTCGTTGAAAGTCGTTCTTGATGCCAGATTACTCCGAAATGAAATGACGGGGATAGGGCGATATCTTTTAGGGTTGGTGAAAGGTTTTAAAGAAAGCAAACCGTCTTTTGATCTTGAAGTGTGGATACAAAACGCGATAGGACCTGAGCATGTCATTTGGAATAACCGGACAGACCGGATTAACCTAAAAACCGTTCCACTTCGGCATATGACCGTTTCGCAGCTCTGGAAAATCCCGGGCTTGTTGAGCAAATCATCACCGGATGTGTTTCATTACCCTCATTTTGATTTGCCCTTTTTCCTGGATTGTCCGGTTGTAACTACGATACATGATTTGAAATATTTTGCTACACCGGAATTTTTCCCGAAGAATAGCAAGGCAAAGACTTTGATTCTAAAAGCGCTAATGAAGCATGCCTGCAATACATCGAAGTATATCGTGAGTGTATCGGGAAGCACGCGCAATGATATTCTCAAGTACCTTGACATTCCCGAAGACAAGGTTTTTGTGGTCCACGAGGGAGTTGACGAACGGTTTTTTCAGAGACCGACCGATAGCATTATCGGAAAAGTGCTCGGGAAGTATCATATCGATTCTCCATATATTCTTTTCGTTGGCGAAAGACGCCCTCACAAGAACATCGACGGGCTAATCCGTGCGTTTGCGAAATTCAGGGAAATGGCGGCAAGTAATATACTTTTGGTGATTGCCGGTAAGCGCTATTCTGATTACAGAAAACCGGAAGAAACAGTAGAAGCACTAGGACTTGAAAAATCCGTATTGTTTCTTGAAGATATCAGCGATGACGAAATCATCGTTTTTTACCGGCATGCATTGTTTTTTGTTACCCTTTCAAAATATGAGGGGTTTGGATTACCGGTGTTGGAAGCAATGGCTTCAGGGATACCTGTGGTTGCATCCAATGTGACCTCGTTGCCTGAGTTGGTCGGAGACGCCGGTGTGCTCGTGAATCTTGATGATGTTCAGGCAATTGCGGATAGCTGGTATGCTCTTTATCGGGATACAGGAAGAATGGAGACATTGCGACGCTTGAGTGTGGAAAGAGCCAGGGAATTTACGTGGGCTAAGTGCGCAGCCAGGTTAGCGGAAATTTACGAATTGACAACGAAACAATGAGAAAGGATTACTGCCGATGAGCCGGAAACCGGTACGAGTGCTACATATCATCACCCGCTTGATTGTCGGTGGCGCTCAGGAGAATACGATTTACACTGCTTTGATGCTTGATAAAACAAAATACCGGATCGACGTTCTAACCGGACCTCAAACGGGTGCAGAGGGGTCTTTGATAGAAGAGTTCAGGGATCGGGGTGGAAACCTGATTATCTTGCGGGAAATGGTTCGGGAAATTTCTCCGGTGAATGATTTCCTTGCTTTCACCAAGCTGGTTCGTCTGATAAAGATGGGGCACTATGATATTGTGCATACACATAGTTCCAAGGCAGGCGTGTTAGGCAGGATGGCAGCAAAACTTGCCGGTGTACCTCTTATTATCCATACTGTACACGGATGGAGTTTCCATTCTCACATGTCCCGGTGGATAGCCGGCGTTTATATTTGGCTTGAAAAATTCTCGGAAAAAATAACCGACAAATTGATTGTCGTTACGACTCTGGATGTGAAAAAGGGGCTGGATGTTGGTATAGGGAAAAAGGACAAATACAAATTGATTCGGAGTGCTATTAATTTGGAAGCATTCAACCCGAAGTTATATGATAAAAAGGTAACCAGAAAAAGATTAGGGATACCGGCTGATGCTTTGGTCGTTGGGAATGTCGGAAGATTGTCAATACAAAAGAATCCGATGGAATGGCTGCGTGTAGCCAGCTTGCTGTCAGAAAAGATGGGAAATATCTATTTCCTGATGGTTGGGGACGGACCATTGCGCGACGAAGTCGAAGAGACAATCCGCGAATTCAAGCTGGAGGAAAAGGTCATCCTGACAGGCTTGAGACGTGATGTCCCCCGGTTGATGTCTGCAATGGATGTTTTTTTGCTCACATCGAAATGGGAAGGATTGCCCCGAGTTTTGCCGCAAGCTATGTCGATGGGTATTCCTGTTGTTGCAACGATTGCAGATGGCACTGCAGAAATTATCGAAAATGGGAAAACGGGATTTCTTTGCGAGACGGGTGATATAAACCGGATGGCGGCCGTTTGTCTCGAATTACTTAATGATAGCAAATTACGCGATGAAATAGGTGATAATGGGAAAAAGCAGGTCAGGCGTGAGTTTGATGTAAAACTGATGATCAAGGAAATTGATCATCTGTATACTGAATCATTGAAAAATAAAAAGATCATCGATTAAGAAAAATACAAGATACAATTGTCTAAATAAATAAGGAGGGTTTGCTTTGAACGGTAACGGGAAGAAGAAAAGGGCTTTGATTACTGGGGGTGCAGGATTCATTGGTAGTCATTTGGCAGAGGCCTTGCTTGGTCGTGGTTATCGGGTGGTTGTTATCGATGATTTATCGACAGGCAGATTCGAGAATATCGCACATTTACAAGAGAACCCGGATTTTCGGTTTGCAATTGACACGATCACAAATGATATAGTGATGGACCGGCTGGTTAGTGAATGCGATATCGTTTTTCATCTTGCAGCTGCGGTTGGTGTCAGGCTGATTGTGGAGAGGCCTGTTTATACTATCCAAACCAATG